>JAOZPY010000125.1 GCA_029932495.1 Desulfobacterales bacterium | reverse complement strand
TGCGCTGTCTTTTAGCGAAGATGGGAATAAGATAGATCGCACCCGGTGCAGCGGCTGCGGCCGATGCGCTGAAGAGTGCCCGGGTGGTGCCCTGGAGCTTCTGGGGAAGCAATGGGAACTGGAGGAGCTGGTTGCCGAACTGATCAAAGACGCGGCTTACTTTGAAAAATCAGGCGGCGGTGTCACCCTCAGCGGTGGGGAACCGACCCTGCAGGCGCCATTCGCCGCCCAGCTCTTGCAGCAGTTGAAAATCAGGCGGATTCACACGGCGCTGGATACTTGCGGCCTGTGTCCCTGGTCGGCATTGGAAGCGCTTTTGCCAACCGTTGATCTGGTGCTCTATGACCTCAAGGTGATGGATCCCCATTTGCACCAGGTGCATACCGGAAGCGGCAATGAAAAAATCCTGGCCAACCTCATGCATCTGCGTGACGCCATGCGCTCTGCCGGCCGACCGCGACAACTGTGGATCCGCACCCCGATTATCCCGGGGGCGACGGATGCGGTATCCAACATTCGGGACATTGGGCGATTCGTGAGCACGCACCTCGATGGTGCTGTCAGCCGTTGGGAGTTGTGCGCCTTCAACAATCTGTGCCGGGATAAATACCGGCGCCTTGACCGGGACTGGCAGTTTAAAGACTGCCCACTGCTGAGCAGGTTGTCCATGGAAAAAATGGCCGCTGTGGCCCGCAATTCCGGAGTCGATCCGGATATCGTACACTGGAGCGGATCGACGAGATTGGAAAAAATGAATCTGGATATGAATGCAGCATAATTGCGGCTTTGAGAAAAAAAGAGCAAGAGCATAAAAGCATGAAGAAAAAAACTTCCTTCAACGAGCAGGAGATGAAGGCCTTTGAACCCGCTGAAAAAATCGGACTGGTGGCCTGCATCAACCCCGATGGGCTGCCGCATGTTTCTTTGATCACTTCCATGATGGCCCCCCAGCCCGATCGCTTAACGCTGGGACAGTTCTGCGAAGGGTTGAGCAAGCAGTATATTCAGCAAAATCCGCGCATCGCTTTTTTGATTATGACACTGGACAGGCGCCTGTGGCGGGGAAGGGCCACCTGGACTCATCTGCGCAAAGAAGGCCCGGAATACGAACGCTACAACGAGATTCCCATGTTTCGCTACAACACCTACTTCGGGATCAACACGGTGCACTACCTGGATCTGGTTGAGACCTCACCTGGCCGGCCGCTGCCCATGGGCCGCGTCGTTTTTTCGGCCCTATTGACCCGCTTTGCCAAGGGCGGTGCCGGCAGCGGTGGCAATGAGCGCATTCTCAGCCCGTTTGCCGAACAGCTGTTTAACGGGCTCAACACATTGAAATTTATCTCCTATATCGCCGATAACGGGTTTCCGGCCATTATTCCCCTGATCCAGTGCCAGGCTGCCGACAGCCGCCGACTGGTGTTTTCTACGACCGCCTATACGGATGAACTGCGCCGTATCCCGGCAGGCGCCCATGTTGCCGTGTTCGGCCTGACCATGGCGATGGAAGACGTGTTGATCCGGGGGATTTATGTCGGGTGTCACCGCACCCGGGGGGTGCAGCTGGGAAGCGTTGACATTGACTGGGTTTACAACTCCATGCCGCCCTGTCATGGGCAGATTTATCCACCGGTGGAGTTGAAAGCGGTTGAGCAATTTTAGTGAAAAGGGGTGTTGCATTGCATAAACAACAGGGCAATCATTAATCCCCCGAATGCTCGCCGGGTAGCCGCAATCGATTTTTATCCAACCGTCATTTCTTAAATTTTTTCCTTACGGCGGCCAGGCTGAACAATCCGCAGCCGAGCAGCAGGGCGGTCGTCGGCTCCGGGACGGGCACCGGGGTCGGGGACTGTTCCGAGCCGGCCTGATCCGGGGAGATGACTTTATACTTTGAATAGGAGGACGGCTTGATCGGTTTTCGGAATTTTTCATGACGTGAAGATCTTTTGCCCATGGCATATACTTTTCCGCCGGGACCGGATTCCAGCGTAAAGGGCGCCATCAACAGGGAAAGGCCCAGCGCCGCAAGAATTACGGTTTTGAGAATTGAAAGTTTCATCTTGATCCTTTCTGCGCTTGTTCACTGTTAGCCCAATGCGGCCCTCCGGGTGTTACAGGCAGTAATATTTTAATCTTTTTTGAGGACCAGGAGATACATGCAACAACAATGCCAAATTTTACGTATCAATTTTTATAGACATAAATTCAATAAGATAGGATTAAATCGCTAAAAAGGCTGAAAAATGAAATGTGGAGGATAGGAATTAGAATTGGGGAAAAAATTACACAATCAGACCTGTCAACCAATGGAAGCAGTGTATGATTGTCTGCCCGCGGTTTAACCGGGGCGCTTGCGATTGCGAAATGGTTCGGCTGAAATTCCGTAGCGGCGCATAACCTGCTGCAGCGCCTGGCGCTCCATGCCGCAAAGTCGCGCGGCCTGGGTAACATTGCCCTGGCTTCTGGCAAGCAGACTGTTGATGTAGGTGGTGTTGAAGCGTTGCAGGGTTTCTTCCTTGGCCTGTTTATAGGGAAGATCATGAACAGTGCTGTCCACCAGACAGGCGGGACGCTGATCCTCTGTAAGACCCAGATCCCGGGGACGGATTTCATCGTCCTGGGAGAACAATATCCCCTGCATGATGAGATTTTCCATTTCCCGCACATTTCCCTCCCAATGGCGGCTCATGAATATCTCCAGCAGGTCGGTGGACAGGGTTTTAACCGGTTTATCCAGCTTACGGCAATGTTTTTCCAGCAGGTGAACGGCAATCAGGGGAATGTCTTCACGATGTTCCCGCAAGGGGGGCAGTTGAACCGGCAGCACGTTAAGGCGGTAAAAAAAATCTTCCCGAAACTCGCCATTGTTTATTTTTTCCCGCAGGGCTTGGTTGGTGGAGGCGATAATGCGAACATCAACCGCCACCGAACGGGGATCCCCCAGGGGCTTGAACTCTTTTTCCTGCAGAACCCGCAGCAGTTTCGCCTGGATGGTGGGGCTGATATCTCCAATTTCATCCAGGAAAATGGTGCCCCGGTGCGCCTCCTGGAACAGGCCTTTCTTGTCCCGGGTGGCATGCGTGAAAGCGCCCTTTTTATAGCCGAACAGCTCGCTTTCCAAAATATTTTCCGGTACTGTGGGACAGTTGACGGCGACAAAAGGTCCCTTGTTGCGGGGGCTGAGTGCGTGGACGGCACGGGCGGTAAGGTCTTTTCCCGTTCCGGACTCTCCGGTGATCAGCACGGTTAAATCCGTTTTTGCCACCATCTGAATGGTTTCATAAACGCGTTGCATGACCGCACTTTTGCCAACAATATTCTGAAAGACGTTTTCTTCCCGGCATTCTTTCTGCAGCCGGATATTTTCGCTCAGCAGTTGGCTTCGTTCCAGGGCTTTTTCCAGCCGTAACACCAACGCATCCAGGTCGAAGGGTTTGGTGACAAAATCATAGGCACCGCGCTTCATGGCCTCGACCGCCATTTCGATGTGGCCGAAGGCGGTCATCATAACAACGGTAAGCTGCGGGCTGTCTTTTTTAATCAATTCGAGCAATCGCATCCCGTCCATACCCGGCATTTTGATATCAGCCAGTACCAGGTCGAAAATCCCGGATTCCAGCAGCTGCAGAGCCTGTTCCCCGGAAGTGGCCGTTTGCGCCTGGCAATTGAGTTCGGGCTCCAGGCTTCTTTTTAGGAGCTGCAGCATGTCCTGTTCGTCATCCACGATTAAAACGGATCTGTTCATCGCGGTGTTCCTTTAGCGAGTTGAGTTGTTGCCGTTATTGTTATCACCCACAGGCAACGTAATAGTAAAGGTGGAGCCTTTACCGACTTCACTGTCCACGGCAATGTCCCCGCCGTGATTTTTAATGATGCCGTAGCTGACCGAAAGCCCCAGGCCGGTACCTTCCCCGGTGGGCTTGGTGGTGAAAAAAGGATCGAAAATACGTGAGAGGTTCTTTTTATCAATCCCCTGACCGGTATCGGCTACCATGATGGAAAGCAGATTGTGCTGGCTGTCGAAACAGGTGGTGATTTTTATCATGCCGCCATTCTCAACGGCGTGTTTGGCATTCATAATCAGGTTGATGAACACCTGCTTGATTTTTTTTTCGTCCAGCTGCAACAAGGGAACCTGCGGGTCATACTCGGTTTCAACTTGAATATCGCCCAGGTTGGCGTGATGCTGCATAAAATTCAGGACATCATCGATCACGTCATGAATTTGGACCACGTCGGTTTCAGGCTCCGATTCCCGGGCAAAATTAAGCAGGTCTTCCACGATGGTCTTGCAGTTGCGCGCATGTTTTTCAATCGTCTTCAGATCTTCATGGCGTTCCTGCTCGCTGCCCTTGTCCTTGATCAAAAGCTGGGTATAACCGAGGATGATTCCCAGGGGGTTGTTGATCTCGTGGGCCACACCCGCCGAAAGCTGACCGATGGAAGCCAGTTTTTCCGCCTGGGCCATCTGTCTTTCCATCAACCGCCGCTGCTCAATATCTTTGACCAGGAAGTGGATGGTGTCTGCGATTTCCTCTGTGCCTTCGTCCAGGCTACCGCTGATCAGGGCTTTTATCTGCCGGTTCTCTGCAGTTTTCAAATCGACTTCAAAACTGGAAATGAATCCCTGGGTCTCAATGGCCTTGATGATTGCATTCCAGTGGTCGCCATCGGCCAGGTATTCCTGCAGCCGCATGCCGTTGCCGACGGCTTGCTGCTGCTGTAACCCCAGCATTTTATGGCCGGCCGGATTCAGATCCACGATTTGGCCGTCCTTGCGGCAGACCAGGATCATGTCCTTTGAAACTTCAAAAATGCGGCGGTACTTGTGCTCTGACTGGGTCAGCGCACGGGTTCTTTCATCTACCATGTGTTCAAGATTCTGATTGAGATAGACAAGATTCCTGTGGGCGGTCTGCAGGGCCTTTTTGTCTTTTAGAATCTGCTGGTAGACAATCCAGATACGTTCAAAAAAAAGGGTGATCGAAGCCACCAGCACGAACATCAGGGTGTTGACCGCACCGCTGTATGGCTGAATGATTTCCCAGGCGGCCTGCTGGCCGAAAATCAGCAGTGCGCGTTTGAGGATGTGCCCGAAGGAGCGCGAAATGGCAAAAAGCGCCAGACCATAGCAAACCCATAACAGGTAGGTCCAGATCACGTTGTTGGCATCCCGGCTTCTCAACTGTCTGACCAGCCGAATGCACAGGAAAGAGAAGATGATCATTAAAAAGGAGCCGACGCTGTCAACCACCCAGATTGGTATGGCGGAAAAGATCATGAGCGCTCCTGCCGTGTGACGTCTGCGTCTTGGTCCGCTAAGAGTTGTTTTAGCCCCAGGTACAGAAAAATGATTGCCGGGACGCAAAAGAGATGATCCAATTTGGCTAAATAGTACAGGCCCTCGATCATCCTGCGGTGATCAATATCGGTAATTCTTACAAACCAGCTACCGACGCGTTGGACATGAATGATTTTGAACTGGTCATCAAGGGCATGTACGAAAAACGCGTCCAGGTTCCACAGCACGAAAAAAAAGGCAGACAGCCGGATCAGCTGCCAGCCGTTTTCACGCACCAGCCCGCGCTGTTTTAACCAGTAGATGAGCCCTGCCATGGAAATGATAAAAAACACATGGGCCAGCTGATGGGCATATACGCCTTCGATTCCCCCGTGGCCCTGGGTGGCCAGGACTGAGTTTGGAACCAGCACGATGCCGGTGAACACCGCCAGGATAAATAGCATTTTGTTTTTCATCTTGCAGTCAACCTTAAAAGTTGCGGTATGCCTTGCGCGGATGCAATATTTTATCGTTCGGGTGTGCATTTGGGGCGGATTGCAGTCTTTGAAGCTCGCACCCTGTACCTGAAACCAATCTGTTTATATATTATATTTTTCTTCGGGTGGCAAATTCAATCAAGCAGGCAGTGGATTTTTTTCAGAAAGCGCGATGTTCAGCGAGACGGTTTCGAAAGGACCCGGTGATGCCGATTATAGTTCACCTGGATCGGCAGGCATCCGCCGGCGGGTGTAAATTAGATGGCCGAAATACCAGATGGCGTAAAAAAAGATCAGCGACAGCACAAACCAGAATACAGCGCCCACCGGCGGTAGCGTACTGTTTGCGCCGCCAAAGGTAAAGACGGCCTTGCGCCCGAAGCACCTGGCCAGGGCGGCCGGCCGGTAAGTCTCGTTCACATAGGCGAGCATGATAAAAATTGGCAGGTACTTGGTGGCCAGGCTGTTTAACAGGCCTTCAAAAAAATAGTCGTAGTATAATTTGTTGAGCCGGGCTTCATCGATGTTTTTTGCCAGGCGTTTGGCTTTTTCGGGGTCCTCACATTTCAGGGCCTCTTGGCGGACCTTGTACCAGTGGGTGAACTGTTGCTTCAGTTTTTGATAGCGCCGCGTTTTGAATTTGCTGGATAAAAACTTGGTGATGGCCACCGTAATCAGCGCGATGGCGGATATAGCCACCGCCGGGTCTAGTGCGTTCAAGGGGGAAAAGACCAGGTCCAGCAGGCTTGTGGCATACCCCACGGCAACAAGGATGTGATGCCAGAGAATATCTAGAAATGCATCCATAGCAATTGGTTACGAGTTGCGCTTGGCACGCGCAATATGCATTTTGATTTCGCTTAAAAGTGTCCATTTGGGGCGCCAGCGGATCGGTGGGCTAAATTTCAAGAACTCGGCGCAAGCGCCTCAAACAGCTTGCAATTCTTAACGCCAACCAATCCGCTGGCTTGTTTCCCCAAATGGACAATGACGCTCAACCAAAATACATATTGCGCTCAGTTGGTTACAAGTTGCCCTGGTTTTTTGAGAATATACACAATCGCCTGTTTGGAGAAAATAAAAAAACCCCGAGTGAGCAGCAATGCCCAATCGGGGTTTTGTTAACACGTTTTAGATCCAGATTTCAATCTTAAAGAAACGGAAGAACAAAAAGAACAGGGTGATGGCCAGAACGACTTTCAGGGTTTTTTCACTGAACAGCTTCTGGGCCCGGCTGCCGAGCATGCCGCCGACAAAGCCGCCGATGATGATGGAAATCATCAACCACAGGTCCGGCAGGTAGCCGTTCATCAGATACCCCAGAAAAGCGCCGATACTGGAAAAACAGGTCCCGATCAGCGAGATCGGTACGGCCACATACATGGGCAGCGCCCCCAGGGTGGTCATGGCCGGCACCAGCAGGAATCCGCCGCCGATACCGAAGCTGCGGGACACAATCCCGATGCCCAGCCCCAGCAGGCCGAACAGCAGCGGGTTGATGGTGAACT
>JAOZPY010000124.1:3297-7291 GCA_029932495.1 Desulfobacterales bacterium | reverse complement strand
GCTATATCGAACCCACCATGACCGATGTGGTCTGCGGTGACATTGCCATGGCGCTGCCGGAACGCATCCTGGCCAACATCACCGAAGGGCTGGAAAAGCTCAATAACGTGGTGCCGGGCGTAGCCAACGATGAATCCCTGCTTTACGCCCCGGAAATCAAATTTTTTGCCACCCAGGTTGAAACTTCCAAAGACCTGGAAACCAGTATCAGGGGGCTTTACGTGGCCGGCGACGGCCCGGGGGTAGCCGGCAACATCGTCTCGGCCAGCGCCACCGGCCTGATTCCGGCCAAGGCGATCATCTCCAAAAGTTAGCCTCTGTCCGTTTTTTAATTGACATGCGAAACCCCAATTTTCTATACTCCGACGCAAAGTGATTGATATGCCATTGCGCCTGAGGGCCGCGATGCACAATGCAAAATTACACCATCTTAATATTTTAATCAAAGGAGGGAAATAATGAAATTTGCAATTCTGGGTACGGGTATTATGGGACGCGGCTGGATCACCCAATGCGCGATGACCGGCCATGAGGTGCACTGTTATGATGCCAACGCGGACATCCTGTCCGGAGCCGCAGAAGCCTGTGAAAAACTGGCGGCCAAGGTGGCCAAAAAGTTTAAAGTCGACGATCCCGATTTCACATCCAAGGCGGCCGCACAGATTACCACTTACACGGACCAGGCACGGTTCATTGAAGCCGCCAAGGGCTGTGATGTTTTTCTGGAGGTAATTTTCGAGGATCTCAAGCTGAAATGCGCCGTGCTGTCGGAATTTCTGCCCCAGCTTCCCGAAAAGGTGGTCTTCTGGTCCAACACCAGCAGCCTGGACATCAATCCCATGGCCGAGGCCGGAGGCCGACCGGAGCGTTCGATCATCACCCACGGCATGAACCCCGTGCCCATGATGCCCGGCGTTGAGGTGGTTCCCGGGGCTAAAACCTCGGCTGAAACCGTTGATTTTACCCGCCAGACCCTGCTCGATATGAAAAAAGCGCCCTTTCTAGCGCCCAACATTCCCGGCTTCTGGGTCAACCGGCTGCTGGTCCCCCAGATGCTGGACGCTGTCCGCCTGCTGGAACAGGGCAAAATCAAGGTCGAAGACGGTGACATCGGCCTGAACACCAGCCTCGGGCATCCCCAGGGAACGTTCAAGCTGCATGATTTCGTGACGGCCCCCACCATGCTGCGGGTGGCACTGCAGATGTACCAGGCCTCCAATGATCCGCGCATGTATCCGCCCCTAACGCTGATTCGCATGGTTAAAAACGGCGAATTCGGTGCCAGCACTGGAAAAGGCTTTTACGACTGGAGCGACCCGCGCAACCCCAAAGCCCGGGACCTGTCCGAATATGTTGTCAGCTCGGCCGAAGATATGACCGACCAGATTAAATGATGATATTCATCTGGCAGCAGCCACGCGATGCCCCGCAGAATTATTCCGGCGGGGCATCTTTTTTATCTGCTCAGGTTAATGACTTGAGACATTTCCGCCGAAGCGATTTTCTGCAGACAACGGTTATTTTCTGTTGGCAATCCCCGCCAGTTTTTTCTTCAGCACTTGCGGATCCAGCGGTTTCAGCATGTAGTCATTAAACCCCAGGGATCGGGCGTTCTGCGCGTTTAAATCAAATTCACTGGCGGTGATGGCAAGAATCATCGTATCCTGATCCGTATTTTCCTCCAGGCGGCGAATTTCGGCGGTCAGCTCATACCCGTTCATTTCCGGCATTTCAATGTCGGTGAGAATCGCATCGTATTTTTTTGCCTGGTACCGGCGCAAGGCTTGTTTCCCATTGACGG
The DNA here is from genome assembly GCA_029932495.1 of Desulfobacterales bacterium. Lineage (GTDB taxonomy): Bacteria > Desulfobacterota > Desulfobacteria > Desulfobacterales > JAFDCJ01 > JAFDCJ01. The sequence goes on along the minus strand of JAOZPY010000124.1, from coordinate 5,490 downwards.
CGGTGTCCACCTTGTAACCCATGGACTCCAGCTGACTGAGCATGATCTGCTGGTTGATCTCGTTGTCTTCGACCAGCAGGATATTTTCCACGGCCCGATGCTGCCGGATCCCGGATTTTTCCGATCCAGCGAGCATTCGCCGTTCTTCCTCGTAATCGGCAAATGTCAACGCGATGTTGCGAAAAGTATTTTCCAGTCGCATAAAGGCATCCACGACATCGGGGTCGAAATGGGTCCCCCGTTCCTCAGCAATGATGTGCACGGCCTTTTCATGGGGAAACGGCGGTTTATAAACCCGCTTGCTGATCAGCGCATCGTAAACATCCGCCAGGGCCATCAGCCGGCCGGCAATGGGGATCTCATCGCCTTTGAGCCCGGCGGGGTATCCCGATCCATCCCACTTTTCCTGGTGGGTATGCGCGATCTGGCGGGCATACCGCAAAAAAGAATCACCTCCCAGCTTCTGTTCGGTAATGTACAACGCGTCGCGGCCGTACTGGGTATGCTTTTTCATTTCTTCGAATTCGGCATCGGTCAGTTTGCCGGCCTTTAGCAGGATATGATCGGGTACGCCGACCTTGCCGATATCGTGCAATGGCGCGGACAGATACAACAGTTCAATGGTCTCGTCATTCAACTCATGGGCAAAGCGCGGATGCTCCTTGAGCGCCACTGCCAGAGCTTTGACGTAATTCTGGGTGCGTTTGATATGGCCGCCGGTTTCCGGGTCACGGTATTCGGCCAGGGTTGCCAAACTCTCGATGGTAACAGCCTGGGTCAGTGCCAGCCGACGGGTACGTTCCTTGACCAGCTCTTCCAGGTGATCCTGATGCTGCTTCAACTCCAGGTGAATCCGTACCCGGGCCCGGACAAGCTCGGGATTAAACGGCTTGCTGATATAGTCCACCGCCCCCATGCCAAACCCTCGGGCTTCATCATCCTCATCGGCCAGGGCGGTGATAAAAATCACGGGAATCTCGCGGGTGAGCGCATCGGCTTTCAGTCGTCGGCAGACCTCGTAGCCGTCCATTTCCGGCATCATGATGTCCAATAGGATAAGATCCGGCACAGCCTTGCTGGCAATGTCCAGTGCGGCCCGACCGCTTTTGGCGATCAGCAGTTTGTAGCCCAGCCCGCTCAGGGTTTCATGCAGCAGTTGCAGGTTGGTGGTGTTATCATCCACGAGCAAAATCCGGGAGCTGCGCTTGGATCCGGGTTCCGGGGATTCCACGATACTGTTCATTTTATCCATCCTCGTTTTTTCACCAACCACGTATTTTCAGCTTGTTTTAAAGTCCGGCCTGTTTTTCCAGCTCATCGGCCAAGCGGACGATCCCGTCAAAATCGAAATTTTGCGCCAGCTGCCGCATCTTGTCCTGGTAAGTTGAAAATTCACCTGAGCTGGAAAAGACATCTTTTCCAATGGCGATGATCTCCGATACATCCCCCATTTCGGCTGCTTCGCGCAACCGTCGGGCTGTTTTTTGCGCAATGTCGGGGGACAAAACCGGAGTTTTTCCGGCCGCCGGTTCGGCTGTTTCCGCCTGGAGCGCTCCCAGCGTCCGCACCGCTGCCAGGGCCTCGTCCAGCGCCTGCTCCAGGGCGCTAAGGGCGAAATTGAGAGCCTCCGGCGGCGGCGGTTTGCTTTTGTCCGCATGCTTGACGAATTTTTCCAGGGCCACCGCGGCCGCCTGAAGCTTCACGGCGGCCAGATTTCCCGCCACTCCCTTGAGGCTGTGTACAAGACTGTGAGCCCGTCCAAAGTCCACAGCATCCAATGCCTGCCGGATTTCAGCAACGCTGGCGGCATAATCGTCCGCAAAACTGATCAGTAATTTGCGATACAGTTTGCGGTTACCCTGCAGCCGTCCAAGCCCCTCGGCCAGTTCAAAGCCGGGCAGCGCCTCCGGAAACTGCAGGTCCTGCACGGTGCCGGCATCCCGGCGGCGGGCCTCTTGTGCGGTTTGCTCAGCTGCGGCTTTTGAAATTTCGGGCGGCACCGACACCATCGGTTGCATTTGCCGCGGTCGAATCCATTTTCTCAAAGTGGCAAACAGATGATCCGGATCAATGGGTTTGGTAATGTGATCGTTCATCCCTGCATCAATACTCTTTTGTTCATCACCGCTCATGGCATGCGCCGTCATGGCGATAATCGGTATTGCGCCTTCCCCATTCCCACCTCCGCCTTCC
>JAOZPY010000124.1:0-3197 GCA_029932495.1 Desulfobacterales bacterium | reverse complement strand
CCATCCATCACCGGCATCTGGACATCCATGAGCACAGCGTCATAATCATTTTCCTTGACCGCACTGACCGCCTCCAGGCCGTTGGTGGCAATGGACACCTTCAATCCGGCCCCGGCTATAATCTCCCGGGCCACCTGCTGATTGATCTCATTGTCTTCCACCAGCAGTACATGGGCCCCGCGAATTGCCTCCAGTTCGTTGTCGGAGTTTTTCTTTCCGCCGCCTGGTTGCAATTTCCGTTGCCCTTCCCGGCCAAAAGCCTGCATAATCGTGTCGAACAACATCGAAGGCGTCACCGGCTTGAGCAAAAACCCATCCAGTCGAGCCCCTTCGGCTTCCTGTATGACTTCCTCCCGCCCGTAAGCAGTGACCAACACAATGGCCGGCATTTTGCCGGGATCCGAATTGGCTCGAATTTTCCGTGAGGCCTCCAGTCCATCCATGCCGGGCAGTTTCCAGTCCATTATAATCAGGTCAAAGTATCTGCCCTTGTCCGCACTTTGCACCTCTGCCAGCGCTTCTTCGCCGGTAGCCGCCAGAACGACTTGAAAGTGGAACGATTCCAGCATTCCCCGAAAAATTTCCCGTGAGGTGGCGTTATCATCGACCACCAGCACCTTCAGTCCGTGCATATCGGGGGGCGGCACCGGCCGCAGGGTTTCTTTTTCTTTTCCCCGGCCAAATACGGCCGTAAAGCTGAAAGTTGTGCCCCGACCGGGCCTGCTTTGCACTTCGATGGTTCCGTCCATCATTTCCACCAGGCGCTTGCTGATGGTCAACCCCAATCCCGTACCGCCGTATTTACGGGTGGTGGATGTATCTGCTTGGGTAAATGATTCAAACAGTCTGGCCATCTGCTTTTCGGTCATGCCGATGCCGGTGTCGCTGACCGAAAACTTCAAGGTCACCTGCTGTTCATCTTCTGCGACCACTTCCGTGGACACCACAATTTCACCGATATCTGTGAACTTGACGGCATTGTTACCCAGGTTAATGAGCACCTGCCCCAACCGTAGCGGATCGCCCACCAGTTGCCGCGGCACATCGGGTCCCGTGGCAAAAAGCACCTCGAGGTTTTCCTTTTCTCCGGCCTTGACCGTAATAAGATTGGCCAAGTTGTCCAGCACCTTGTCCAGGTCGAAGTCAACCGCCTCCATGTCCAGTTTTCCGGCCTCGATTTTGGAAAAATCGAGGATGTCATTAATGATTCCCAGCAGTGAATTCCCCGCACCCTGGATCTTGGTCAGATAATCCTGCTGCTGACGCGTAAGTTCTGTTTTCAGGGCCAAGTGCGCCAGACCGATAATGGCATTCATGGGTGTACGAATCTCGTGGCTCATATTGGCCAGAAAATCGCTTTTTGCCCGCGTGGCATCTTCTGCCGCCTGTTTGGCCCGCAACAATTCCGCCTGCAGACGCTTACGTTCGGTGATGTCTTCCTTGACCGCCACAAAATGCGTGATTTGCCCTTCATCATCTCGAATCGGCGATATATGTGCAAGCTCCCAGAACACGTCGCCGTTTTTCTTTTTATTGTGAAATTCCCCGTGCCATTCGCGACCTGCCAGCAAGGTTTGCCACAGTTTTTTATAATGCGCCCGCGGCAGTTTGCCGGAGTTTAAGACCCGGGGATTTTTGCCCCGCACCTCTTCGGCACTGTAACCGGTCAACTCGGTAAATTTTGGATTGACATATTCAATGGTCCCATGGATATCGGTGATGACCACCGATGTCGGGCTTTGTTCAACCGCGCGGGAAAGTTTTTTCAGTTGAAGTTCGGCCTCTTTGCGTTTGGTGATGTCCTCGCTGAACAGGGCGCTTCCCACCAACTGCCCGTTTTTATCCTTAACCGGGTAAAAACGGCTTTGATAGACAATACCATTGAGGGTGTCTTCAAAATCCACCAAAGTGCCTGTTCGCATAACCCGGTCAAAATATGCCTTGCGGGTGGTGCGGACTTCACCGGACAACAGGTCGAAATAGCTTCTGCCTGTAATCTCATCCGGGTCTTTTTGAAATCGGTGGGAGGCGGTGGTATTGACTGCTAGGATATTGCCCTGACAATCTAGCAACATCAGGGATTCCTGTGTGGCGTCAAGCAGACCACGCGCCGCGGCCCGGCTTTCCCGCAAGGCTTCTTCGGTTCTCCGACGCTCACGGATCTCCCGGCTCAACCGCCGGTTTGAACGCAAAATCACCATCAGGATGATGGTTCCGACCAGCACAATGATCCCGACCACCTCCAGCAGCAGCGTCCAGTTGGTTTGGCGTTCAACCCACAGGTTGATCCAGCGGTTGTGAATTTTTGTTTTTTCAGCCACCGGCATCGCCGCCAGAGTTTTGTTCAGTATTCGCACCAGTATCGGCCAGTCTTTGCGCACCGCAAAGGCAAGCTTGAACCGGTAACGGGTTGTAGTGGCGACCTTCAGATTGGTCAGCCCGAGTTTTTGGATGCTATAGGTGATAGAAGGCAGGTTGCCAACGAAGGCATCCACCTTTCCCCTGGAAACCGCCTTGAGCGCCTGCTCGACACTGTTGGCGAGAAAAAAACCACGGCCCGGATAGGCCCGTTCCATCAGGTCCTGGGAGACATAGCCTTTGACGATCGCCACCCGGTTCCTGCCGAAATCCAGCACGCCATTGACGAAGCCTTCATCGGTCCGGGTGACGATAACCATGGGAAAATCCAGATAAGGTCGGGTAAAAAGCAGAAAACCTTTCCGTTCAGGACTGCGGGCGACACAAGGCAAAACATCGATCCCGCCGAATCTGGCTTTGTGCATCACCTCGGCCCAACTGAGGTTTTCGATCGGGGCCATCTTTATCTTCAACTGTTTGTTTAACCAACCAACATAACCAGCTGCAATTCCTGAATATATTCTTGCAGAATCAACAAATTCAAAAGGCGGCCAGGCCGGGTCCACACCGAGGCGAATATCCTGATGGGCCTCCAGCCAGGCTTTTTCTTCTTCAGACAGGACAAGTTTCTTTTCCCGGCCCTGGACGGTTTCGGTTTGAATCCATTTGCCGATAATTCTCAGGCGCTCACTTTCAGGAATCGTGTCCAGGACTTTATCGAGAATCGATACCAGCTCCGGCCAGTCTTTACGGACTGCAAAACGCTGTCCATCCAGGCTGTCATCAAAAACCGCAGCGACTTTAAGATTGGTGATGGCATGTTTGCTCATCAAATATGA
>JAOZPY010000123.1 GCA_029932495.1 Desulfobacterales bacterium | reverse complement strand
GCTTGTCCTCCGGAAATCCCCTAATGCTTTTTCTCCAAAGATGCGACTATGAATCTGCGGCAGCCGAAAAAAGTTAAGCAGCTACCGTTCAGGCGGTTGTTCCCACTGACATAATCTACATCTGATAAGCCAATCGGTTTGCCTGACACCCACAGGACGATAACGTAAAAGAGATCAGTGGGCCGTTCTCCGTCAGGATATCAACATTGAAGGTTTTGGTGCCTTCATCCACATTGGTGAAGACAAAACCCGATATCACGCTGCCCGGTGCAATATACAGCCCCCCGCATGCATCCGTTTTTGAGAACATGCAAACTCATATCCATGACCTTCTCAGTGGGTTTTCCCAGATCGAATCTGTTTATTTTGGTATCATTCAAATAAAGCGTACAAACCTTTTTTGACTCATTCGCCGGGGGGCATACTTCTATTTTCCTTCCGTCAGGTGATACCGTTTTTTCTCCAGGAAGCTTCCCAGCAGCATGGAGCTGACGAACACCAGCGGCAGGGACACCACCAGCCGGATCACTGTAAATTTGACTCCCAGAAAGGAAGCTTCAAAAATTGTCATGGGAACCCGGCAGATCGCCGACGCGGCGATGTAGCTGAAAATGACACTCAGCCGGGCGCCCTTGCGATGAAGGGAATAGGCAACAGGAAAGGCCACATACAAACCGCCGACAGTGGTGCCGGCCAGCAGCACACTCCACAGATATCCACGCAGGCCTGATTCGGTCCCCAGATGTTTTTCAACGGTTTCCTTTTTAACCCACACTTCGAAAAGACCAATTAATACGAAAGCACAGGGTAAAACTTCAATCATCGCAATGGAAAATGATATGAAATTCCGGCCGATTTTAACCCCCGGCTCAAATCCCAACAGAAAAGATGCTAACAGGAATGCGCAGTAGCCGCAAATCATTACCGTTTTACCGTGTTTCATTAAAAAACCTCGCCGAAAAAAAGGCCGGTTGCCAGCGCCACCAGCAGGGCAATGGCAAAACTGATCAGGTTGCGGATCACGGTGACTTTCGTCCCCAGGTAGGCTTTTTCCACCGGATAGGTCAGCACTCCCACCATCATCAGGGTCGTGCTGAAAGCAGACAAAACCATATAGGCCACGCCTTTTTGCAGCAGAATGCCGCACAACGGATAGGCGATAAAGCCGGGCATCAACACCACGGACCCCAAAACGGCCCCGATCAGCACGCCGACATAGCGGTTGTTGCCGCCCAGATAGGTCGATATGAGGCTTTCTGGAACCAGAAACAGCACAATTGAAACCAGCACGAGCATGACCAGAAAAGCCGGCAGGATTTTAGCCAAGCGTCTATAAGCGATGCGAAGCGCCTGAAAAGTTTTTTCACGGCTGACCACAAAAGAAAGTAAAAGTGCCGCCCCGGTTGCAATATATATGTAATACATTTAAACCCCTGTTCCCCAATCGTCTGTCAATATTGATTGTGCGGTCGCCGCGCACCAGGCAACAAACAACCCACAACCGACAAGCTGCATATCACCTGCTTTGGGTATCATATAACGTGACGCTTATAAACCCCATTTTGACGACCAGGTCAGCCACTCGCAGAGAGTATTGACAGCAGGCCTCAACATTGTTATATTTCGCCATATAACGAAATGTAGAGGGTCCATGTTTGCATTCATGAACATCACCAAGGCGCTGGCCGATGAAAACCGCGTGCGCGCCCTGCTGGCATTGCAGAGCTGTGAACTGTGCGTCTGTCAGATCATCGAATTGCTCGGCCTGGCACCGTCGACGGTTTCCCGACACATGTCCATCCTGAAGCAGGCGCGGCTGGTGGAAGCCCGCAAAGAGGGCCGCTGGATGTATTATCGGCTGCCGGACAAAACTGCGCCGGCCCCGGTGCGGGACGCCATTGCCTGGGTCAAAAAATCTCTGGCACAAGACAGGCGTATCCAGTTGGATGCCATGCGGCTGAAAGAAATTTTAGCAATGGACCGCGAAACCCTTTGCGGTCGGTAAAGCCGGTTCGGTGGATCCCCAATCGACGCATACAAAAAGGAGCAACTCGCCGTGGGCAATGAAGTGCTTCATGACAATGACCGCAAAATGACCAACATTTTCGAACGGTTCCTTTCACTCTGGGTCATTTTATGCATTATCGCCGGCATCCTGCTTGGCAAGATTGCTCCGGGGCTGGCGCAATCCCTCGATAGTCTGGCCATTTATATAAAGGGGGCCCCGGTGGTATCCATTCCCATCGCCGTGTGCCTGTTTTTCATGATGTATCCCATCATGGTCAAAATCGATTTTGGCGAAGTCATCAAGGCCGGTAAAAGCGGTAAGCCGGTGTTTTTAACCCTGTTTATCAACTGGGTCGTCAAGCCGTTTACCATGTATGGCATTGCCCTCTTTTTTCTGGGCACCCTGTTTTACAATTTTATCGGCCCGGATGCGGTGGACCTAGTCAAAATGCCTTTCGGTCTCGACCTGCCGGTGGGAGCTGTCCACGGGGCCGGCACCGTGGTGCTGGCCGATGGCATAAAAATGCTGCAGGTGCCGTTGTGGCGCAGCTACCTGGCCGGCTGCATTCTGCTAGGCATCGCACCCTGCACGGCCATGGTGCTGGTGTGGGGCTACCTGTCCCGGGGAAACGACGGTTTGACCCTGGTCATGGTGGCCATCAACTCGCTGACAATGCTGCTGCTCTATGGAGTGCTGGGCGGCTTTCTGCTGGGGGTGGGGCGCCTGCCCGTGCCCTGGCAGGCCCTGCTGCTGTCCATCGGCATTTATGTCGCCCTGCCGCTGGCCGCCGGCTACCTGTCCCGCAAATGGATCATTGCCGCCAGGGGACAAGCCTGGTTCAAGGAGAAGTTTTTGCATATTCTCACGCCGATCACCATCATCGCGCTGCTCATCACCCTGGTGCTGCTGTTTTCTTTTAAAGGCGAGGTGATTGTCAGCAACCCCCTGACGATTCTGTGGATCGCCATTCCGCTTTTTATCCAGACCATGCTGATTTTCTGGCTGGGATACGGCGTAGCGCGCCTGTTGAAACTGCGCTACGTGGATGCCGCCCCGGCGGCCATGATCGGAGCGTCAAATCACTTCGAGGTCGCCATCGCAACGGCGACGATGCTTTTCGGACTGTCTTCGGGAGCGGCGCTGGCCACCGTCGTCGGGGTGCTCATCGAAGTTCCGACCATGCTGCTGCTGGTCAAGATCTGCCTGAAAACCACCCACTGGTTTAAAGCGGCCGAAATAGATACCACCGTTGAACCGGCTGCCGGGTAATTCCAGATTACCTGCTTTTGACCTTCAATAAAACTGCCGCCGGTTGACCCGTACCCAGGTACGGGGTTTATGTTCTAATGAAGGAAAATTTTATGAGCGAAATGATTTGTTACTGTTTTGGCTATACCCGGGAAGCGATCGAACAGGATGTGCGCCAAAACGGCCGTTCGATCATCACGGAAAAAATAATTGCCGAAAAAAGATTCGGCAACTGTCAGTGCCCCACCAAAAATCCCCAGGGCAGGTGATGCCTGCCGGATGTCCGCCAGGTGGTGGACGCCGTAAAAAAGGGGGAAGGGGGCATCCACGGCCCTGTCCGTTGACAGGCTTACTGTCAACCTTGAGGTTGCAACGTCAAGGCAAACCGGAGACCTGGGACCGGATGGATTTAACCACCCGCGTCTCACAGTTTGAAAATTATGCCCACAGTACCGAAAAAGACAGCGAACACCAGCACTTTATCCTGGATGGCAAAACAAAAAATTTGCACCGCCTGCTGGACGAGGATTTGGCAAGACTGAAAAAAAAGGACCTGCCGGTTCTACTGGAACAACTGGAAGCAAAATTTGCCGCCGGGCCGGGCCGCCGCTGCCTTGACATTCCGCCGGGTTTTCCTTTATAGTTTTAAAACTTATGTCATTGCCGAAGAAAAAAGACGCCGGCCACGGCGAAGTTTCGTTTGCGCGGGATCTGGGACTCTTCGATGCTTCGATGATCGGAATCGGGGCCATGATTGGCGCCGGAATATTCGTTTTAACGGGCATCGCCGCCGGTGAGGCGGGCCCGGCTGCCCTGCTGGCCTTTGCCCTCAACGGTTTTGTGACGCTTTTGACCGCCCTGAGCTATGCCGAGCTGGCCTCTGTTTATCCCAAATCCGGCGGTGGATACTCCTACATCAAAAAAGCCTTCCCCGGACCGGCGGGATTCGCTTCCGGCTGGATGCTCTGGTTTTGCTATATCATTGCCTGCGCCTTGTATGCCCGCGGATTTGGCAGCTATTTCTGGGAATTCGTTCAGACCTATTTGCCCGTGGTGGCAAATTCTGTGTATGCCATGGCCGGCCACCGGGGACCGGCGCTTTTCATGACAGTGCTGGTGGGCGTGGTTTTTGTCCTGATCAACATGCGGGGAACCGCGTTGACCGGCAACGTCGAAAACGTCATCACCATGGCCAAGATCGTCATTCTCGGCATTTTTATCGTTTACGGGATCAAACAAATTTTTCATATCCCGACCCAGGCGGCCGCCAGTTTCAAACCCTTTTTCCCGAAAGGCTTCGGAGGGGTCGTGATGGCCATGGGGCTGACCTTCATCGCCTTTGAAGGCTATGACCTGATCGCCACGGTGGCCGAGGAGATCAAGTCCCCGGAAAAAACCATCCCCCGCGCCACGATGATATCCCTTTCCGTGACCGTGTTGATTTACCTGTTGATTGTGGCCGTGTGTATCGGGGCCATCCGGCCTGAAACGGGAACTTCCTGGGAATTTCTCGGACGCTATCAGGAAACGGCCATCGCCAAGGCGGCCGAAAACTTCATGCCCTTTTTTGGCATTGCCCTGATTATTTTCGGTGGATTGCTGTCCACGGTATCGGCGTTGAACGCCACCATCCTGGCTTCCTCCCGGGTGGCTTTTTCCATGAGTCGCGACAAAATGTTGCCCCTGGCGCTTTGCCGGATTCATCCCGACCACCGGACACCGCATCTGGCGATCGCCGTGACGGGGATTATTGTGCTGGTGATTGCAGTGCTGTTTCCGATCCATGTCATCGGATCGGCGGCCAGTGTCATGTTTCTGCTTACTTTTGCCCTGGTGAATTTATCCCTGATTGCGCTGCGACGCAAATTCCCGGAGTTAAAAGGCGGCTTCCGGGTGCCGCTGTACCCGGTTACCCCGATTGCCGCCATCGTGCTGAACCTGGCGCTGGCGCTTTACCAGTTCAAGTTCGAGGCCCGGGCCTGGTATATCGCCATTGTCTGGGTGATTGTGGGGCTGTTCATTTATTTCATGCATTTTGAAAAGGCCACCGCCGCTGACATGCCCCAGGTGCTCGAAGTTCACCAGGCGAAAAATTCCAGTACTTACGCGTATCGTATCCTGATTCCGTTGTACAATCCCGACCATGTCATTGCGTTGATGAAGCTGGCGGTTCCATTGGCCAAGGCCTATGAAGGGGAGATTATCGTTCTGGCGGTGGTGAACATTCCCATTCATCTTCCGCCCCATGAGGGGATGCGTTGGGTGCATCACAAAACCCCGCTGTTAAAAAAAGCTATTCAGTTCGGCAAAGAACAGGGCGTGCCCACACGCTCGGCCATCCGCATTGCCCACCAGGTGTATGACGGCATCCTCCAGACGGCTGATGCGGAAAAGGTCTCGCTGGTGTTGATGGGATGGAAGGGGTATACTACCACCCGGGACCGCATTTTTGGGGAGGTCACCGACAAGGTCGTCCGGCTGACGCCATGTGATCTGATCACCGTTAAACTGACCGGCGACCGCCCGATAAAGCGCATTTTGGTCCCCACCGCCGGTGGCCCCCATGCCTCCCTGGCAGCTGAATACGTGGGGCTTTACCGGCAGACTTATGGCTACGCAGTACACTGCTGCTATGTCATCCCCCCGGACGTCGATGATCACCAGCGCGAAACCGCCAGGCAGTGGGTGCACAAAACCATTCGCCTCACGCAGCTGGAAGAAAACGCCCGGGTTTGCCTGATCGAGGGTAACCGTATTGCCCCTGCCCTGGTGAAGGCGGCTGCCGATTACGACCTGATTGTCCTGGGTGCATCCCGGGAGGGGGTTTTTTCCGGTGTTCTGTTCGGCGAAATTCCCGAAAAAGTCGCCCGCTATTCCAAAACCCCGGTCATGATCGTCAAACGCCATGAAGGTGCCGTCAAATCCATCATCAAGCGGGTAATGGGATAAAAAACTGTTCCTGCCGGCCAACGGAAAGTTTTTTATTAAAATTGTCTGCACATAATCGCCACCCTGGGATGGGTGGAAAGCGTACTGCAGCAGGCCTGATCCCACCGTTGTAAAAACAACATGGCAAGCACTTCTAAAAAATTCCCATCATGGGTGGGCTTGCAAAAATTTCGCATTTTGTTATGTTAATTTTAACATAAGGTCCATGGAGCAACTGGATGCAGGATTTCAAATCGCTTATCAAAAGTTCGGCCGCTGCCCACGGACACCTTTGCCCGGGGCAGGTGGTGGGGGTACGCATGGCCATGCTGGGTTGCCGGCTTATCGGCCTGGATGAACCTACCCGCAGAGATCAGATCAAAAAGCTGATCGTCTACGTCGAGATGGACCGCTGCACGGCCGATGCCGTTGCCCATGTGACGGGTGTCAAACTGGGGCGGCGTTCCCTGAAATTTATGGACTATGGAATCATGGCCGCCACTTTTGTTAATTTGGAAACCCAAAAGGCTTTTCGAATTATTTCCACCGAGGAGTCCCGGGACCTGGCATTGGCTTATGCCCCGGAGGTGGCTGAAAAGTACGCCCGCCAACTCAAAGCCTATGAACGCATGCCCGATGCCGTGCTTTTCCGGGTGCAGGAAGTCGACGTTGCCATTGACGAGCTGGACCTGCCCGGCCCCACCCGCCGCAAGGTGACCTGCAGCCGCTGTGGCCAGGTGGTACGCGATGGCCGCGAAGTGATTGAACAGAACCGTCCGTTGTGTCAACCCTGTGCGGGCGGCGCCTATTTTTCCAATGCCCGGAATATCACGTGGCCGGACATGAACCGGACACCGGGCAAATGATTGCGGGGAAAAAAACACCGACTGTCACTGTGCAGGGGTGGGGAACAAATCGGTTCGATTCCGCCTGCTGTTTTGAAAACGCAAAAAAAAGCTTTATCGGCCTGATTTTTGTTGACGCAAATAGATTTAATGCGATATTTTGAAAAGTTAAACAATCTTTCGATATTTTGAGCCTGTGAGGAATTGAGCATGAATCCAATAGAACCCAATCCGAATCTGAAAAAGTACGTTAAAAACGCTATCC
>JAOZPY010000122.1 GCA_029932495.1 Desulfobacterales bacterium | reverse complement strand
GTGAGTTTCAGCTTGGCGGCAATTTCTTCCAGGGAGGCTCTCTCATAACCCTTTTTGGCAAATATTCTGGCGGCGTTTTCCAGAATTTTGCGCCGCCTTTCATCGTAGCGAATTTCACGGAATGATTTCTGGGTAGTCATACTGGCCCTCTTCGTTTAATCAAAGAATTCTTCGCAGCTCTGCTGCGGGGTAAAAGGTGCGAGCGAAGCGAACTTCCTTTTGAGTCCAGAGCTTGCTCTGGGGTTCATACCTTTGATTAATAAATAGGAGTGATTCTTATCTTATGGTTTTTATATATTGTATTAACAAGTAATTATAAGAATTTATTTTCGACCTCAATTCAAATATTGACTTTAAATTTGGAATTTAGTAATTTTCATCTGAATTTGTCAAGCTTATTTTTCACAGGATGGTGGATTAATGACCGCACTTAAAGCCAATTTTGTAAAAATAAAAGGTATATGCGCAATTCTTATAGAAAATCCCTCATGGCCGAATCCGGCAAACATTTTCGTTATTCCCGATGACGACAAGGGATTTTGCCTGATAGATGTTGGCTGTGGCAGCGATTCCAGCATAAAACTCCTCCTGGAAGGCTTAAACAAGTGGCAACTGGACATCAAAAAACTTCATACTATCATTTTGTCCCATGCCCACCCGGATCACATGGGTGCCGTAGGGTGGATTCTTGAAAAAACTCGACCCCGCGTGCTCATCCATCACCAAGATGCCGCACCGGCGCTTGATCCGGTCAATTTAATTGAAGCATTTGACATTCCACTGGCCAAACAACGGTTGATATCGGACGGAGAGACAGTTGACTTTCAGCAATTTGATCTTTTGAAATTTTTTAAAGACTGCGGCTGTTCCATGAACGCGGCGAGGAAGATCCATCAAATACATGATGGTGAGATCTTAGCCGTGGGCGATTGTGTATTTGAGGTAATTCACACCCCCGGACATTCACCGGGACACATCGCCCTTTTCGAAAGACAGCGCAGCCTTTTGCTTGCTGGAGATCTGGTGGGACCGTCCCCCGCCTGGTACACGCCAACTTCGGGCGGAGTTGTCGGTTATCTGGAAAGCCTGACAAAGCTTAACAAACTGGATGCGGACATCATTTGCCCCTCCCATGGGCCGATTATTAAAAATCCTGCCGGGGCTATTCAAAAAATTCGCGAAAGATTGCTGAAAAGAGAAGCTCTCCTAAAAGAAGCACTGCATGATGGGTCCAGAAGCTTCATGGATTTGAACAAAGCGCTTATTCATAATCCAATGCTCCATTTTTTTCCCGGATGTGCAATTACGGAAAGTCATCTAATCAAGCTGGAAATGGAAGGAATTATTCGCAGAGAAAGTCACATTGTGATTCCGCTAAATCTGTGAATCTTAATGTTGCAAAAGTCGGAGGGCTTCAGAGCCAGGGCGTCGTACATGAAAAGTGAAATCAAGGCATAAATCTCCTATACTGTGAAATCAAATATTTTTTATTTCACAGGACGCCCTCGGCTTTTTTGCTCTTTGATAACATATTGTATTGCCAAACATTTGAAGTTTGCATTTACAGCTGGGTGACCGGATCAACTTGACAATGCGGGTCTTGTTCTTCCCATTCACATATTTGAGACTGTTGCTTAATTTTGAGAATGACGATGGTCACATTGGGTATAAAGGCCGGGAATCTACCCAAGGATTGAGCCTATCCTTCAGCATCAGGCAGCTATACGCCTTGTTGAGATTTTTCCGGCAACCCGAACCGTCGAACTGGGCTGCGCACTTCAGCCAGCAACCAGCAATAGGAATAGTGTCTGAAAGCAAATGCCCTATTTATGCGGATCCGGTAAAAAGTTCAGATCGATAGGCAGCTCCTTTTCTCCAAATGCTGTACATTACTGCCAGAATCTTGCGCTGCGTGTTGAATCTGGCATATTTGCGGCTATGGGTACGTTGTAACGAGTTTAAATAAAAGCGTTTAACTTCATTGCCAGCTTTCATTGCAGCCATAAAGGCTCGATAGCTTAATTCCCTGTAACTATTCAACAAAAAAAATGCAAAAGTAGTAAAAAAAGACTTGACAAGGTTTTTCCCCAAAACTGGAGAAGTAAATCTTTATAATCACTTATTGTATTCAGGCCATCAGGGCGCCTGACAGCGCAAGCTGAAGGTTTTTTCGTCAAATACGCCAAGCACTTCGGGCAATTATTTAAGCGTGGCAGCGTTGCGTACATAGCGAAAAAATTCGGTCTGAAAACCTGTGTTATAATAGCTTCAAACGACACAGGAAAAGAACCGAATGAAGATCGAAAACATTGACATCGAAGTCAGCATTGCAAAGGCGCAGGCCCTTGTGCGTGAAGACAGGGAACTGTCAGCGTCCACGAGGTCAATCGTTGAGATTTTGATTCTGATCATCACGCTGCTTGCCAATCGTCTTAATTTAAACAGCACCAACAGCAGCAAGCCGCCGTCGAGCGATCCCAACCGCAAAAAGCGGCTGAAGAAAACGGGCAAAAAAGCCGGCGGTCAAAAAGGCCACGTCGGTACTACTCTCAAACAGGTTGATCAGCCTGACATTGTCGAGGTCATAAATATTGACCGCCGAAAGCTGCCCTCCGGCAAATACCGCGCCGGCTTTGAACGCCGCCAGGTCTTTGACATCGATATTTCAAGGATCGTAATCGAATATCGCGCTCAGATACTCGAGGATCAAAAAGGCAAACAGTTTGTGGCTTCTTTTCCCGAAGCCGTTACCAAAGCGGTCCAGTACGGCACAGGGGTAAAGGCCCAATAGGTCTATATGTCGCAGTTTCAGATGATACCCTATGACCGAATCCGGGATTATTTCGCCGACCAGCTTCACCTGCCGCTAAGCGCAGGATCGGTTTTCAATCTCAACCAGCAGGCCTTTGAACAATTAGCCGAATTCGAAAAAAGGGTCAAAACCGAACTGGCCCGCTCAGCTGTGGCCCACGCCGATGAAACCGGTGTCAATATCGGCGGTCAAGGACACTGGCTGCACTGAATGTCAAACGACGATTGGACGTTTTATGCTGTTCATGAAAAAAGGGGCACCATTGCCATGAACGATATGGGCATTTTGCCGCTTTTCAAAGGAACCCTGTGCAATGACCACTGGAAGCCCTACTATACATACGATTGTACCCATGCGCTGTGCAATGCACATCACTTACGGGAACTGACCTTTGCCTGGGAGCAGGATGGCCAATAATGGGCCAAAAAGCTCAAAAAACTGCTCGAAACCATCAATGGCAAAGTCATCGATGCCGGCGGCGCATTGGATACTCACGAATCACAGAAATACCGATTAAAATACAGGGCCATTTTAAGGCAGGGCGAGAGGCAATGCCCAGGACCTGTCAAACCGAAAAAAGGCAAAAGGGGCCGGGTCAAGAAAACAAAATCCTGAAGCCTGCTGGAACGGATCAGAGATTTTAAGCAGGACGCGCTCAGGTTTATGGATAATGTCGATGTCCCCTTTTCAAATAATCTGGGCGAAAGTGATATCCGTATGACAAAAGTTCAACAAAAGATATCCGGCTGTTTTAGATCCATCAACGGTGCCCGGATGTTCTGTCGCATCAGGAGTTATCTGTCGACCTATCGGAAAAATGGGTTGCCCATGATCTTCTGTTTAACGGCAAACTGCCGCAATTTCTGACGTAAATAGAGTACACCTCAATCATTACGCTGAATAGTTACAGATCTTTTTTCTATCTTTTTGTGAAGCCCCATTCGACACGGATTTATCAATGATTTCAAAAGCCTCCCCAAGGAGCTGTTGCTGGTGATCACGATCGCCGGCTGATAAAAACAGGCACTGAGCATGGCAAATTGACCCCAAAAAAATTGAACAAATGAAATCTGTATAATGGTCAGGAGCTGCACTGAAAGCAATGCCAGCGTCCTGGATTTTCCGAAATATTTCTGTCATTAATGAAAAGGCTTGACGATAACCCTCCTTGACCTCTTCGATTAACGAAAAAGACAGTTTCTCCATATTCCTGGATGAATGCAGATGAATGATTTTATGAAATACCGACGGATCGAATGCTAATAGATCCTTGAAAGTGTCTTCCAACTGTTTCATTTTTTCTTGGAGAGCTACGCCGTCTTGGTCGCGCACCTGTCTTAACCGGTCATTGAGATATTGGATACTGTTCAGCAAAAGAGTCACCAGTATTTCATCTTTGCCTTTAAAATAGAAATAAAGCAAACCCGTGCTGAGTTCAGCTTCTCTGGCGACGTCTTCCATTGTCATCTGCATGAACCCCTTTTCTGAAAGCATCCTGTTGGCGGCAGTCAATATTAGCTGCCGCCGTGCTTCTTTTTCACGCGTTTTTCTTTCTTGCGTTCCCATGACGTTTTCATGCGAATTGGCAATACAACGGCTCCCGGTTTTGATCCACCCGGCGGATATTTTCCGCAACCACCTGGACAATGCCCCGCATGGAGACATCCGTAGAACCGGCAATGTGCGGTGTGGCCATCACATTATATTTGAAAATAGGATCATCAGGGTCCGGTGGCCTCACACTGGTGTTCAAGAATTTCGGTTCGAAGTAAGCCGAGGAATCCGCCCCATGCGTTTTCCGAAGCTGCAAATAAAATTTTCATGGAACATTTCCCTTTAATATTCATTGACTGGTTCGCATTTAGTGAGAACGGGGGATTGGGCTTTTCCTTCGTATGCCCACATCTAAAATAAGAACACGGTATTTAGCTCCCTCCATTGGCAAAATTGCCGGTGAATATTGAGCGCCTGCCAAAAACATTGGCGAAAATCGGCCGGTTCAGCGGCACGGAAAAGTAATCACAATAAATGCTGCACTTGGAAAGCAACATGAAGGTAATATCGTTGTTGAGGCCGTCGTATTCCGATAATGTTTCGAAATTTCCCCCGCCCTTGGATATGATCAGATCGGATCTGTAGAACAGCTTCTGCAACTTCTGTGAACATCTTCGCATTACGGTTCCCGGCAGCGGTCCGTCGATACCATTCTCCATCACGTGGGCGACATCGGATATACCTGTAAATGCCGCATCTTCCATGGTCACGTCGTTTAATGCCGGCCTACTCCTTACTACGTAGAATATTTTCAGGTTATATTCTCTCCGCAAAGCAGCGATAAACAGTTTGTCCAACACCACCTCGCCGGCATTATCCCCGAGGTACAAAACGGTTTTGCTGTGCTGCAGCTTGTCGATAAAATGAGCCAAATCCCCCTGGTCAAAGTGCATTTTGCCGGCATCCGCCAGAACTTCCTCAATCTTATCCGTGGGCAGGGCCGTAACCATGGCATCAATGGCATTACCTAAAACAGCATACTTTAGAGCCGCAACAAGGGGGTTGCCGGAACTGGCGATCCTTTGCTCAAGGATGGGATATATCTCGCTCATGAGCCTGTTCTGCTTCGCCTTGTCTCCACGGAACGGATCCGTGTTGCCTGAATATGCTGCGATTTTTATCAAGACCTGCTCGACAACTTCGGCGCTTGTCACATCCCAACACTTCCCCCCCAACGCCGGCACTTCCAAAACCGTTTCGAAAATCTCCCTTATTTCATCCGAACGTATAACCGCCCGTTGAATAGCCGAAAGGGACATATTCAATATGCAGGGGAGGCACTGTGGCTGGATAAGCATAGCGGGTCACCTATTTCAGTTGCAGTTTCTGCGCCTCCAGTGATCATGCAGTACGTGCAGGGCTTGCACACTCTCCACTGGGTCATTGAAGACGGGGAAAATATTGAGCTGCTTAAACTCTTCAATGTCCTCCCTACGGGCAAAGAGGCTGAAAGCAATGGGTTTGTTTTTTTCCTGTGATAACGTCTTAAGGAAATTCAACATCTGTTCAGGCGTCCCGATACTGCGACCGAATATCTTTTCAACCTCAGGGTCGTACAGGAAGGCGAGTACAACACCGTCAATGTGCTCAAGGTCAAGGCAGCTTTTAAGAGCAACGATCAATCCCTTAGGGTCATGGACATCGCCAAGGTCCATGGGGTTGGCCAAACGGATCACGCCCGCCCGGCGATACCGTTCGATGCTGCTGATGACTTCCTTCGGTAGCGCCGGACAGGTGAAGCCGTGTTTTTCGCAAGCATCCCCAAGGATTACAGAAAACCCCCCTGAAATGGACAGCACGGCCAGTCTATTGCCTCTTAGCGGGGGAAGCATCAGCGCCTTGGCTGCCACCACCAACTCCCGGAGGTCATGAACACGCACGATACCGGCCTGTTTCAGCGCTCCGTCAACCACGCGGTCATCATTGGCAAGCGCGGCCGTATGGGAATAAGCCACTGAAGAGGCGGTGGCGCTTACATTGGATTTGAAAATGACAACGGGTTTTTTTGCACCCCGGGCAAGTTCCATCAGTCTTTTGCCATCATCAATGCTTTCCAGGTACAGGTGAATCTGCTGTGTATCTTCATCGTTCATCAAGTATTCCAGAAAATCAACTTCATTTAAATCCAGCTTGTTGCCCGCACTGATAATCTTGGAAAACCCAACATGCTCCTCAGAAAAGTAATAGGCAGCTTGGGTGGTCACCCCTCCGCTTTGCACAACCATGCTTACAGGGCCGTTCTTGAGTCTTTTCACCTGGATGGGATTAAATGGTGTGCATAGCCCTGAGCCGGGACATATAACCCCTATGCAGTTAGGCCCGATTAGCCGAATTCCGTAACGCTTTGCCACTTCGAGGAGCTCTTTTTCAACATGGCTCACATTTACGCTGAATTCCCTGAACCCCCCCGTGGAAATGACAGCCCGACGAATTCCCTTGCGCCCGCAGAGTCCGAGGGTCTCGGCCACAAATCTTGCGGGGACCAAGATGACGGCCAGATCAATGCCATCAGGCAGGGTTTCAGGATCGGTTATGATCGCCTTTCCATGGATTCGGCCCGGTTGCCTGCCAACGGCGTAAATTTCGCCTTTAAAGCCCATTTCCAGGCAATTGCTCACGATCGTTTTCGCCAGATTTCTTGGGTTTTCCGCCACTCCGAATACAACAATGCTCGCGGGATAAAAGAAGCGTCTCATTTCGTCCTGTTTTTTCAGCCGTAACGTTCAAGTTTTTTTTGATATAGACTCTCGCCGCAAAGGCCTGGCAAAATTCGGCCACCCGGCCACCCAATGATTGGAATCGTTTCAAAATTCTCTGGGCGTTCTTATACAGAACCTTTTCTACCACTTCCGGTTTGCACCCACCGGTCTCAAACTCGTACAGCCATCGCCTGGGGGTATTTCCGGATAATCCGAGCCATACATGAACTTGTCCTGCAGTCTGCCGT
>JAOZPY010000121.1 GCA_029932495.1 Desulfobacterales bacterium | reverse complement strand
ACTGCATGAAATACGATATCTATATGTGTGAAGAATGCCTGGAATGCCGGGATCCGGATATCTACTGCAAATTCCGGTCATCATGTCCCATTTATTTCATAACCAAGCGCAAGGGCAACCTGGACGTCCCCCCTGATGCAAAGCAGGCCAAGAAAGCTTCTGCATAACCGGAATAGAAATAGCTAAAAATAAAAATGAACGCCCAGCACGTTGAATATCGAATGATGATGTCGTTGCGCGCCACCATGAAATTACATTTTTTTCATCCGACGTTCGATGCTGGACGTTCAATATTCATTCTTTTTAGTGTTCAACGTTCGGCGTACTGCGAACGTTGAACCGCTCAACCAACCGGCATCACAGCAACGCGGACATTTTTTCAGCCACCTCGTTAAAAGCCCGGGTAACCTGCGAATCCTTGTGAATCTCCGAATAGCAGGTCCCGGAATCCCCACAGGCCACCATCCGGGGATCAAACGGAATTTTTCCCAGAAACTGCACCCCCATCTGAAGGGCCGTGCGTTCTCCGCCGCCGGTGCCGAACAGTTGAATCACCTCACCGCAATGCGGGCATGTATAACCGCTCATGTTTTCAATTAGCCCGAAAATCTTCATATTAACGGTCTTACAAAAATTGATGGATTTGCGCACATCCGCCAGAGCGACCTCCTGGGGGGTGGTAACAATAATCGCCCTGGCATCCGTTATCGTCTGGGCCACAGTTAACGGTTCATCACCAGTGCCCGGTGGAGAGTCGATAATGAGAAAATCGAGATCGCCCCAGTCCACATCGCCGATAAACTGTTTGATGGCAGAAAATTTCAGGGGACCCCGCCAGATAATGGCGTCATCCTTGTTAGGAGTAAGCGATTCGATGGAGATGGCTGTCAGGTTTTCTGAGTAGCTGACAGGGGCCAGTTTTTTATTCTGATTAACCTCCGGCATGCCATGAAGCCCCAGCATGCGTGGAACGTCAGGTCCGTGCAGGTCCACGTCCATGAGGCCCACGCGATGGCCCCGGCTTGCCAGGGCAATGGAAAGGTTGACCGAGGTGCTGGTTTTGCCAACCCCGCCTTTTCCACTCATCACCAGGATTTTATTTTTAATTTTTCCAAGAGACGTATTGACTGCAGCGTCTTGCTCGGATTGCATCTGTTGCGGATTTTTCGGCATGTTACCCTGTATGTCCACCATTTGATTTCACTCCTGTCGTTATTAGATTAGTTTATTTTATACCCAGTGTCCTTCGACATCCGCTTGCTCGGCAACTTGCAGTTCACCGTTTTTGTACTGTGAAACAGCATCGGCTACGCACCCCTTGGCGCCGGTCATAATTTTAACGCCACCGGCCTGCAGAACCTTGTGAGCCTTCGGCCCGCAGTGCCCGGAGACGAGCACGTCGACATGGTTTTCGACGATGGTTTTGCCGGCCTGAATCCCGGCTCCCTGGGGCAAATTAAGATTTTGGGTGTTTGCAACCGCTTCAAAAGCCATGCTGTCCGGATCGACAATCACAAAGTAGGCCGCGCGGCCAAACCGCGGATCAATGTCGGATTCGAGGGCTTTGCCCATCGATGTGATCGCTATTCTCATAGTGGTGACGATCTCCTTATTTTACAAAAGACCAAAAACGGTGTCCCGCAGGCCAGTAATTATTTTCCCTAACTATCACGACTCATATCATTTTATATTTAAGTAGGAAATGATAGCATAGATTAAGTCTTACTTTAACAAAAGAACCCGTTTCCCTTATCTCTTTTTCCCTATCCGATAAAAGTCTTTTTTCCTGCACGCGGGGCAACCCGGCGGTCTCCCGGTGCCGGAAGGCTCTTCCCATTGGTGCCCGCAGGTATTGCAGCAAAAAATCCGGGCTTGTTCAATGAGTTTAAAATTTCCACCCGCCACATTGATGGCCTTGCCGTTAATCAGGGCATCGGCCACCGCCCTGCGAGCCCGTTGGATAATGCGTCCAAAAGTCGCCCGGGATACTCCCATACGGCGGCCCGCCTCTTCATGGGACATTCCCATCAAATCGGACAGCCGGAGAGCCTCCCGCTCATCAACGGTAAGATCGACTTCTTCCAGGTCGATCATAGGGATTCCCCGCGGCTTGAAGTAGCTGATTTCAGGATTAAATGCCACCATGCGGTCTTTTTGCGGGCGAACCATCAATGCTCCTTTATGAGAATATACTCAAAAAAATAATCTAAATGTCGATAGCGCCATTGTCAAGGTGTTTTCATGCAAAAAAATAAAGTATTTCTCATAAAAACCGATATTGAATATAGCGGTTGAATTACAATTTCGTATACCGGCGCAAAGGGCAGCATGAACGCACCAGAAAAAAATGCAAAGAAGTATAATGTCATCCTCGCCAAGTTATTTCAGGTGGTAATCAACCTTGACGAAGAGCAGCAACAGACCCTCCTGCGCCATGCCGAGGAGCTTCTGGTACGCGAAAAACGGGGGGGGTTCAGAGCCCCCTGCCGCATTCCGATCAATTATGCCGCTTATGACCGCCTTTACACCAACTACATAAAAAATATCAGCCCTAGCGGACTGTTTATTCAAACCCAGCGTCCCTTGCTCGTCGGTGACGAAATTATCATGACATTTCGACTGGAAAGTGATGAAAAACCACTCAAACTCAAAGGCGAGATTGCCCGTGCAGACCGGGACGGGGTGGGTGTAGAATTTAAGGATATTAGCCCAGAGGCCGAAGAAATGCTGCGCGCACTCCTGCAACAACTCAAGTAAAAAGCCGCTGCTGGTTGATTTCCGAGATCTGACCATTTAACGTCCAGAAATCATAGATAATCCCAATCCCGAAAATTCCCCATGTCAGCAGATAGACAACGGCGCTAATCCACTTTCCCAGGTACATGCGGTGAACCCCGAAGATGCCCAGAAAAGTCAACAGGATCCAGGCCAAGCTATAATCGATCGGCCCGGCGGCGAAACGCAGATCCGCCCGCCGGGCCATGGACGGAATCAGAAACAAATCAACAAACCAACCGATAAAAAACAGACCCAGGGTAAAAAAATAAATGGTTCCGGAAACCGGATATCCGTAATAAAATCGGTGGGATCCGGTAAATCCGAAAAGCCACAAAACATAGCCGATGGACTTGCGGTGGGTATCGTTGTTGGTGCTCAAAGCTTATACTCCTCCATATTTTAATAAACATCTATTGACCGCCCGGTGCCTTTTGCCGGGACAAATTCCAGCGAATCACCTGGTTTTTATAATCAATTGCGTATTCCACCTCTTTCAAAAAATTCATGCCCAGCAAACCATCGTAGTCAATGTGGGCACCTGCATGGGCGATGATAAGCACCAGTGTATTTTTCTGGTTATAGGGCCCCACCTTGAAAAAATCGACTCGCCCAAGTTCAGCGTAAATATTCTGCCCACCTGCCAAGCGGGCCATCCCTTTTTTGACAGCCATAATATGGAGTTGCTCTGCAAGTGCGCGGTGCAATACAATTTGGGAGGCTCCGGTATCCAGCAGCAAATGGGCCTCAGCCTCCAGTCCGTCATTGCCGATGGTTACCGGCACAATAATGCGGTTGCCATCCAACATGATCCTCGTTTCGGTTTGTTTCAACAGCGCCTGCCGGGCCTTTTCGGCCTTTTTCCGCCGCTGTTCTTCTTCCAGGCGTTGGGCTTCCCGCAGTTGCTCGCTCAGTTGACGCTGGTGTTCCTGCTCCTTTTCCTGCTGTAGCCGCTGTTCTTTTTCCAGCGCCCGGACCCTTTGCGTTTCGGGCAAATCATCATATTTTTCTTTATAAACGTCCACGTTCTGCCGGTATCGCTCCGGAATTTTGGAAAGGTCATCTACGTAAAATACCCGTCCCTGGTCGTCGATATACCGGTAAAACTCCGCTTGCAAATCCGTCGGGAAACATATCCAGCAAATGACGAGGATCAAACCCAGCCAAAAAATATTCGTTATCTGTTTCATGTTATGCTCAAACTGTTTGCACTGCTTATGGACTTTCCAACCGGTCAACAATTGAATCGCAATCCAGATCACGGTTCATACTGCCCTGCACATAGCCCTCAAGATCCACAGCCACATGGGAAAACCCAATGTGTTTGAGAGGGACCACGATTTTTTCCCGCACCTCTTGTTTTAACAGCAACGGCATGTCATGGAAATTCACCTCGATTCTGGCTGTCCGGCCGTGAAAGCGAACCCGGCAGGTGGAAAACCCAAGGCCCAGGATGACATCCTCGGCCCGCTCCACCATTTCCAGGGCGCTGCGTGTAATCGGTGTTCCGTATGGAATGCGCGAAGCCAGGCAGGCCATGGAGGGCTTGCTCCAGGTATTTAAATTCATTTCCCGGGAAAAACGCCGGATATCATCCTTGCCCATTCCCGCCTCCACCAGTGGAGCGACCACTCCCATTTCTTCTGCAGCTTTCAATCCGGGCCGGTAATCGCCGAGATCATCCAAATTGGCGCCGTGAGCTACCTGCGCAATGCCTATCCGGGAGGCTGCGCTGAATATTTTAGCTAACATGTGCCGTTTACAAATATAGCACCGGTCTTTCGAATTGGCCATAAAATCGGGCAGCTCCATCTCTCCGGATTGCACGATGAGGTGTTCAACACCCAGACGGTGTGCAAACTCGGCGGCCGCCTTTCTTTCACGTACTGGATGCACCGGCGATTCGGCGGTAACGGCCACCACCCGTCCGGGAACTGTTTGACAGGCAACTGCCAGTAAAAACGAGCTGTCCACCCCGCCTGAAAAAGCAACCACCAGAGAATCGAAGCGTTCCAATAGCCTGACCAGTTCTTTGAATTTATCCTTTGTTGGCGGTTGACCCATTTTGTCATTTCTCTCGTCGACGAGAATATCGGCAATTCGGCGAAACCTCTAAAATCGGCTTTAGCTCAACGCTGTGAACTTTGAGGTTTACAAAAGTGGTGCTTTTCTTTATAGATAAAGCGGCCTGCCGGTGAAGGTTAATGCCTGCAGGCTCCATTATATGTGAAACGATTTTATATTCAAAGCTATTTTATGCATTAACATGCGCTGGCATGCCCCTTGCGGCTGCCCGCCCGCATTCAATGCAACCGGCAAGGCAAAAAATGACCACACGTCGGTTTCTCATCATGGCACCCCTTGTGCTGGCATTAATTCTGCTCCAATCCTATTTCTGGGTGCCTACCTATGAACAGCAGGCCCGGGGAAATCCCGAGCGCCTGGATGAATATATCAATGGCTCCATCGGGGACGCGACGGTCTTAAATCCCATCTTGTCTGCGGAAAGCACCAGCAGTGAAATTGAATCCAAGGTATTCGAGGGCCTTTTGGACCGGGACGAGAACCTGCGCTTCAGAGGCCGGGTGTCGCGTTCCTGGAAGATCTTTGAGCAGGCTTATGCCTACCCCAACGAAACGGCCGCCATCCCGCACAAAGGCATCCTGGATGCACCCCGGACCGTGGCGTTCATCCGGCAGGCACAACGTCATGTGGATCGCTTTGAGCAGCCACTCCGAGATTCGCTGCAAAACATAACCGCCATTTCACTGCTGCCCGCCCGCAATTTTAAAACCAAACAGCGCATCAAGAATCCAAATGGCACCGGTGCGGAGCAATTGTTGGAATTAAAGATATCCGCGCCGCCGCGGATAAAATTTACCCTCAAGCATGTGGATCCCTACTTTTTCGACCATCTTGGCGGTCTGCTGGGCAAAGATTATTTCAATGGCTTTAACGCAGCCGAACATTTGCAGAGCACTGCTTCCATAACGGCCCCGCAGCTGAACGCAATTGCGCGCCGGCTGCTTCCCACGGTGGAGCACAACCCGATCATTGAATTTTACCTGCGGCCCGATGTTAGGTTTCAAGACGGACATACGGTCAGCGCCCGCGATGTCCAATTTACCTTCAAAGCCATTATGGACCCCAAAAACCTTTCGCCCCGGGTTTCCGATTATGAACCTGTGAAAAGCGTGCAGGTACTGGACCCGCTGACCGTCCGCGTGGTTTACAAAAGGCTTTACTCACCGGCCATCGGCACCTGGGCGATGGGCATTCTGCCCGAGCATCTGCTTAATGCTGAAGCTCTTAAAAAAGAGGCCCTGTCGCGGGGCATGGATCCCGCAGCCTTTTCAATGCGTCAAAGTTCATTCAACCGGCATCCGATTGGATGCGGCCCGTTTAAGTTTCATCAATGGAAGTCGGACCAGTACATCAGCCTGACCCGCTTCAATGATTACTGGGAAGGCCCGCCTGTTTATCAAAAATACGTTTTACGGATCATTCCGGACCCGCTGACCCAGGAAATGGAATTTTACGCCGGCACCCTGGACAGCTATGGGGTGCAGCCCTTCCAGGTCAAACGGCTGAAAGCCGATCCGCGTTTTCAAAGTTTTTCCGGTCTTTCTTTCGGCTACACTTACATCGGCTACAACATGCGCCGGCCGCCGTTTAATGACCGCCGGGTACGCCGAGCCCTCGGCATGGCCATTGATGCGAACAAAATTATCCGTTATGTTCTCAATAACCAGGCCGAACGCATCACCGGCCCCTTTGCCAAGCAAACCGACTATTACAACCATCAAATCAAGCCGCTGCCCTATGATCCTGAAAAAGCGCTCCAATTGTTAGCCGCCGCCGGTTGGAAACGCAACGAACAGGGCTGGCTTGAAAAGGATGGCAAAATATTCCAGTTTACCCTGATTACCAACAGCGGCAATGAAATCCGCAAGGCCATTCTGGCCATCGCCCAGGATTCCTGGAAGCAGATCGGCATCGATGTTCGCACGGACCTTCTGGAATGGTCCGTTTTTATACAGGAACGGGTCAACAAATTGGACTTTGACGCCCTGGTGCTGGGTTGGTCCATGGGAATCGACCCCGACCTCTACCAGATCTGGCACTCCAGCCAGACCGGCCCGCACCAGTTGAATTTTGCAGGCTTTAAAAACCCCCGGGCGGACGAACTGATTGTCAAAATCCGCCAGGAATATGACCACCAGCGCCAGGTCCAATACTGTCACGAGCTGCATGCCCTGATTGCCCGCGAACAGCCTTACACGTTTTTATACGTGGGCAAATGGACCGCCGTGCTGGACAAGCGCATTGTCATTCGGGAGGTGGATGCCGCCGGCAAGGTGGTTTATAAAAAAATCACCCCCACGAAAACCGGCAATTATCAATATTATTTCAACAAATGGACCAAGCTGGCAAAAATGCCCGCTTTGGCTCCCTGAAGATGGGCCACTCTGACTTTGAATATGTTATCGACAGTTGCGGTTCGCGCCGCGCAATATGCATTTTGATTTCGCTTTCTGTGTCCATTTGGGGCGCCAGCG
>JAOZPY010000120.1:579-7340 GCA_029932495.1 Desulfobacterales bacterium | reverse complement strand
ACCATGTGCCTGTGCGATGATTTTGAAACCATCATCAAGTTAAACGACATGTGCAACCGCAGCGGATTGGACACCATATCCACCGGCACCGCGCTGGCCTTTGCCATGGAATGTTTTGAAAACGGCATCCTCAGCATAGCGGACATGGACGGCATCGCTCTGAGCTGGGGCAACGGAAAAGCCATGGTGGCCATGGTTGAAAAAATAATTGCCCGGGAAGGGTTCGGGGATATCCTGGCCGACGGGGTGCGCCGGGCGGCTGAAAAATTAGGGGACGCTGCTGCCCGCTATGCCATGCACGTAGGCGGCCAGGAACCGGGGCTGCACAACGCGCTTTTTCTCCCCAGCCGGGGAACCGGTTTTGTTTGTGATCCCACCCCCGGCCGGCATACCGCCGCACCCATGGCACGCATTGACGGCGGGCCCGGTGCCTATGCTCCTTATCCCGAACTGCAAATCGGTGAATTCGAGCGCTACCGATACGACGGCAAGGGACCGCTGAGCGCCACGGCCTCCAGTTACCTGCAGGCCGGTGCGAGCGCCGGTTTGTGCCTCATGCCGTTGATGTTTTTCGGCAACCTGCCCCTGGTCGAGTTTTTCAATGCCGCCACCGGCTGGGATTTCAGCATTGCCGAAATGTTGACTGTCGGTGCGCGCATCCAGACGCTGCGCCAGTGTTTCAACCTGCGCGAAGGCATTCATGCGCCGGATATAAAACTGCCGGATCGCATGCTCGGCCGCCCGCCCCAGGAAAAAGGTCCGCTGGCCGGGGTCACCGTCGATGTCGACAGCCTTGCCGAGCAATACCGCCATTGCATGGGCTGGGATCCGCAAAGCGGCCATCCTGAGGATGCTACCCTTGAAAAATTAGGGTTGAGCGAGTTGGTTAAAAGGCACGGATAGATGGCTGAATTTCTTAAAAGCCAAGATAATATGCATTTTGGTTGAACTCCCTGAAATACTTATTTTTCCCCTGCGGCCCGGTTCATCGCCGCCAGGCGGCGGTGCTCCCGGATCACCACGAAGGCGAAGGCAATCCAGAGAAATACCAATCCAACGTTAAGAATAAAAAACGAACGGGTGGAAAGCGCCAGCAACTGGACCCCGACCAGCACCGTCAGCGCGGCAATACCATCTCCCAGACGTACGAAAAGCGAATCGATGGTCGGTTTGCCCTTGTACTTCTGCTCGGCAGTGGCCGGCAGCCACAGGACGTTACGGGCTGTATTGTTGATGGAATAATCAGTGGAATTTTCGGCAATTTTCATGATTTTAACAACCGCCAGAACGGGGATAAAAGCCATGGCCGCGTAAGAAACCAACGCCACCACGGGCATGGCCAGCAGCAGCACACCGAAGCCGCCGAATTTGAGCAAACGCGAGGCCACAAAAGCTTGCAGAAGTAAAGCACCGATATTCACCCAGAAGAAAAAATCTCCGTAAAAGCCTGTGGTTCCGTCCCGCGTAAATGCGAGCAGCGCACCGGCATCCGAGATCCCTTCCCGGAGAGCCTGGCTTCTTAAAAATTCCTGAACCACTCGGAAAAGCAAATTTTCGCCGTTGGTGTTGACCCAGCTCAACAGCAGGGTAATCACGGCAGTGGCGATTAAAAACCGGCTGGCAAAAACGATGGAAATCGCACTGCGCCCCGAGTCCTGAACAACTTCCGCCTGTCGCATGCCCGTTGCGGGGGCTGATTGCGTGTTGGAACCCGGTGACGTTATGCGCTGATCGACCACTCTGCTGATAACAATAGAGGCTGCCAGTGGCAGCATGGCCACAATCAAAAGCCAGTGGGCATTGAAAAACCTGGAATCCACCAGCATCCCGGTAATCCAGGAGCCGGAGGCGGCTCCGGCGGTTGCGCCGATGGCGATCAAGGGAAACAGGCGATTGCCGTGCTCTTCACTGTAAACATCGGCGGCAAAAGCCCAGAACTGAGCGACCACGAAAACCCCGAACATGCCGACCCACAGGTAAAAAATAATACCGGTATAGGGAAGATTTTCGATAAACAGGCCCGGCTGGATGACCCAGAAAACCCCCATGTTGAGCATGCAAAAAATCGTGGCCCGGCTGATGAGGCTGCTGCGACGGTACCGCCCGGAAAGCCGGCCGTAAAACCAGACCGTGGGCACCAGCAGCAGACTCTGGCCAAAGCTCGAGTAAGCTTTGACTTCCATTTTGGTCAGCCCGCTGATATCGGAAACCGCGATCCATCCCTCCCGCATGGGTTTGATAAAATAGTAAGCGCACAGAATCAGAAAAACATTGGCAAACATCAAAAGGGCGGTCACCCCTTCCCCGGGGCGCACTTCCGTGAAAAGGCACAAAAACCTTTCCAGCCGGGAGCGTTTGGCGGGCAATGGATTCATTGGGTGCCTGTCGGCTCCGTCAGTCCAGAGCCTGCCGGTGGCAGGCTTGCTACAGCAGCTTTGAGTTGCTGCAACAGTTTTTCGGATATTTTTCCATCCACGTTGAGGTGCTGCTGTTTTTGAAACGCCCTGACGGCAGCGACCGTCTTGGGACCTGCTTTTCCGTCGATCGTGCCGATCCGGTAGCCCAGCTGTAAAAGGGCCGTCTGGGTGTTTGCCACCAGCAGGCGCTGCTGCTGTTGTTCGCCGAAGCCAATCAGCTTGCTGCCGAAGATCAGCTCCGGCGGCAGTTTCCCGGGCGCAGGCGGCCGCGCTGGATGGAAAGCCTCGATCATGCGGTGGATA
The DNA here is from genome assembly GCA_029932495.1 of Desulfobacterales bacterium. GTDB lineage: Bacteria > Desulfobacterota > Desulfobacteria > Desulfobacterales > JAFDCJ01 > JAFDCJ01. The sequence goes on along the minus strand of JAOZPY010000120.1, from coordinate 4,620 downwards.
TAAGTCGCCAGTGTCTGGTGCTCGACGGCGGAATTTTTATACAGTACGTTTGAAATCACGGTTGCCATGTAGTACAGCCGGCCGATACCGGCCGGGGTTTCCACGATGGCCACCGAATTCATGTAGTTGCGAGCATTGCCTTGATATTTTTTACAGGTAAATCCAAATTCCTCCTTGCAGCTGTATAGTGATCCGGATTTGAAGTAGACCGCCGAGTCACGCAGCACTGGGGCGGATGCATAACGGATGCGCCGCTCAGTCATGTACAACAAGCGCTTGATTTCACGGCTGGAAAAAACATCCACCAGGCGTCCCTGCTCCATGAGCAGCAGCAGGCGCATCAACTCCCGTGCGGTGCCGTAACTGTTATAACCGGTGGGCACATGCTGTTTGCCGTAACGCGTGAAAAAGCTTCCCTGGCGAAAAGACTTCAGGTCCAACCCGTTGCGGCTCAACGCCTCCAGAAATGTCTGTTCGTAAAGTCCGCGCAGCTGTTTGCGGCTGCTTTTTTTAAAAAAACGGTCTGCCTGCTCGGTTGAGACAGGATAATTCCTGCCGAAATAGCGCAGCAGCATGGCGTTTTTCATGGTCATTGAAGCTGCGGCATTGGAGCTGATCGACAGGCTCCAATCCAAATACTCCCACAGGGACCCCCGGTCGCCCTTGCGCAATGGGCGGAAACTCATGATTCCCGTTTCGGGATTGAAGATGCGCACCGCGTGATGATCCCACTGGATGAAGTCATCGGCGGTAATGACGGTTTGCCGCAACACCCGCCGCCGGGCTTCGATATCATCCGGATAAACGTCGGCCAGGGCTTGAAACAGCGCCAGAGCAACTGCGATTTTGCCGACACTACCGACGTTTTGCCGGTAATCGGCGTGGTGTTCGGCATACCGAGGATGCTCAAGATCGGAAAGATCCAGCACGGCAAGCCCGTAACACTTAGTCTTGTCTTCGAGCAACTTGCCGACGTGAGCCGTGAATTCCGGATCCGGTTCGGGCAGTTTCAAATCGCGGTGGCCCAGCAGTCGCAAATCCACCAAGCCGGTGGGCAGCAACGCGCCGGGAGGCAGCTTCCGGCCGCGCATTTTCCCAAGCACTGCCAGGCGGGCGGCTTCAAGGCGTCGAATCCCCGTTTCACGATAGCCGTCCAGGGGGTAGGCCATACACAAGCTGGCAGCGGACAACAGCAGCAAAATACCGATACACGTCTGAAGAGTCTTCATGGCGTGCCCTCTGATGGCGGTTCAGTCAGATTCACGACCTGATCCAGCCCGGCGTCCATCTGCCGGTCCAGTGCATTGAGATAGTCATTGCCGCGGGCCCAGGCGCTTTCGAGAAAAGGCCGAATCTGAAAAAGCTGCAGATTGCCCTTGACAAAACCGAACTCAACATCGGCCGGCGCCGGGTTGCCGGCCGCATCCATGATTACCGGATAACGCTGCGGCAGGCCGCGGGCCAGTTCGATGAGCTGCGTTATTTCATCGGGGAGCAGCACGGGGCCGGTGTTTTGCACCAGCTGCCGGCCGACACCACCGGTGGATTTGAGTACCCGGCGCCAGGAGGCCGTGGCCTGGGCCAGCCGGCGCACCTTGCCGGTCTGCAGGTTGATCCGCAATGATTCTGCGGCCTGACCATCAACCGCCCCGCCAACCCCCTCATTGACGGCCACCGAAATCCAGTCCGGATCGCCGGTGTCAATGTCCCGGGTGACCATCACCCCTGACTTTTCAGACGGCACACTGCGCAGCAGCAGCACCGAGGCATAAACGTGCTGGGGCTGGTCCATGTGCGACTGGCGCCAGGCAAAGGCCCGTTTGCTGAAAGGCGATGCCCAGACCCGCGGGATGGCAGCGATCACATGGTCAAACCCCACCACATTGGGGATCGTTTTGTTCAAACCGGCCCCGGTAAATCCCGGCAGATCTTCCACGTTGGTATCGCTGCGCACAAATACGCCGTAAGTGCCATCCACACCGAAAACCTTTTCCATGGCCGCACGCAGGCGGTTGCGAAAATTTGTTCCGGGATTGGCATTCAAAATAGTTTTTTGCACTTTCCGGCGCAGGGCTTCCATTCTTTCCCCGCGCTTTGCCGATCCGGACGGCAGGGCCTGTATCGCGGCATATTGCACTTCCATCCACTCGAAAACCGTCTGTTTGCCGTCTGCAGTGGGCCGGTCCAGCAGGCTGCGAAAAACACCGAAGGGAATCGCCAGGCCATCGGCCACCGCCTCGGGATAAAGGTGGAGCAGTTCACCCAGGTTGGCGGCCTTGGGGCCCACGATGCGGCCGGAGTCTGCAGCCCGCAGGCGGCTCAAGGGGATCACTTCACGCGTTTGTAAATCCAGCTTTTCCAGATCCGGGCGAATAAGGCTGGATACCTGTTTTGCTTTGGCAAAAACGGAATCCAGCTGCCCGGTATCCAGCATGAGCTGAACGGATCCCCCGGGGCTGGCGGCCAGAATCACTTTTTTTCCTTCATAGGCCGAAAGCAAGGGAATCAGTTTCTCATCGACAGTCACATTGGGAATTCCCAGGTTGCGCGCCAGCAGCTGCACGTGGGACAGCGGGTTGCCCTCGCCGGCAGTCAGGATGCCTGCCACGGGCGGCAATTCAGCCACCGTTTCCGGCAGCAGGTATATCCCCGCAGGATCAAAGTCGCCATGGGCATCAATGTTACGCAACCGCAGCGTACCGCGGGCAAGACCGGGATTGAGGCTTCGCAGCCCACCGCCGACCTGTCGGCCGAAAAGCTCGTGCTGCAGCCCGGCCAACTGATTGGCGTCACGCAACAGGCTGTCCAGCACGTTGGAATAAAAAAACAGGGGACTTCCCCGCAGAGTATCCTGGATGAACCGTCCGGCCAAAGGCTCAATCTCGGCCAGTTTGCGCATGCTTTCGTGAAAATGGAAGCGCAGCCACTGGGTGCACCAGCCGGGCACTCGCGCCAGGTAATCCAAAGCTTGTCGGTAGTTTTTAAGTGAGGTTGTGCGGCTGTCGATGCGGTCGAAGGTGTCCTGCAGATCCTGCAGCTGAACGGCTGTTATCAATCCGGCACCATAAATTGCAAAAGCGCTGTCCTGAAGCCATTGCAGGCGCTGGTGCCGGGAAGCGGTGGCCAATCGTCGGCCGATCAGGATCCTGCCTGTCTTGTACTGCTCAATTTCCAGCGTCAGGCTGGTATCCATTGCGCTCAGACGGAGTTTGGTCTCCTGCAGCTGCAGAAACTGCCTGCGGATGTTCGCCATTGTCTCGCATATGCTTGCAAACCGGGTGGCGGGATCCTCGATCGTGTCCAGGGTTCGGATGGCCACTTTCACCTGCCGGGCCAGCCTGGGGTTGGCCTTGGCAATTTGATGTTGAAATTTCTTCAATTGGACGGTGATTATATGGGATGTAAAAACCCTGTCGATTTCGTCCGCCAAACTTTCGTATTCTGCGGCCAGCTCCGGATCCCGAATGCCGGCCGCAAAATCGCGCACCCGCTGGGCATCTTCGGCGTCCGGCTGGTTGTGGATTTTGGCCCGCAGCTGCAGAAAATTTTTATCTTTTTCGGAAAGGGCCAGTGAATGCTGGCGCACCGCGGCCACGCTGGCGGTTTCAACCCCGTGCTTTAACAAACGTGTCCCCATCCTGAAGGGCAGATACCCGCGATCACTCCAGGTATCACTGCCGGCGAGCCCCAGGAGCAACTCCCGGGCCATGGCGGTTTCATTTTCGGCCTGAACCGCTCCGCGGTAATAGCGGGCCCGGTGAAAAATCCAGCCATCGTCGGCAGCGATTAAAAATTTTTCAATCAGGATCTGATTGTACAGGTCGCAATACCCGGGGGCGTCGGTAATCGGTTCCGGATCCAGGGAGGCCAGCACATTGGCGATATAATAGCCGCCGGCACGCAGCCGCTTGACCCGGTCGGTCCATTGTCCGTGCTGCACACCACCGCCATGCTCTTTGCAGGCATAAGGTTTGGGGGCCAGGATGCTACCGTCGTTGCAAAACCAGCGAATGCGGGTAAAAGGACCGCGGGCAGCGGTTT
>JAOZPY010000120.1:0-569 GCA_029932495.1 Desulfobacterales bacterium | reverse complement strand
GCCTCAAAACCGTGCGGGCGGGTAAGTCAGCAGCAGCTTCAGCGGCAGCGCCAATCGCCATAACCGTTAAGAAAACGGCGGCAATACGAACAGCTCTCATTGAATTGATGTCCTTTGGAAGGTTTTTTTCTGCTGGCTAATAAACAGCGTTGAATCGAAAAAATAAGATCATTGCAAAGCGATGTCAAGAAGCACACGAGGAGGCGGAAAATTATCACTGATCAGTCTAATGAAATTTTGCTTGTTTTTGCCTTGCCAGTGATTATTATAAAAAAATCTAAAACCACCGCCACTGGATGGAGCAACTGATGAAATATCTTAAGCTGGGCAAATCGGAACTGCAAATCTCGGCTGTCGTTATGGGAACCTGGCAGGCCGGAAAACAGATGTGGGCCGGGATCGATGATGCGCAGAGCAGCCGCGCCATCCGCGCTGCTTATGATGCCGGCATCACCACCTTTGACACCGCCGAAGCTTACGGCAGGGGACATTCAGAACGTATCCTCGGCGCCGCCCTGGCCGATGTCCGCGACCGGGTCGTGCTGGCAACCAAGGTTTTTGCCAATCAC
>JAOZPY010000119.1 GCA_029932495.1 Desulfobacterales bacterium | reverse complement strand
CGCCGGCAAAAAATTTATAGGCCGGCATCATTTTGGCCATGGCGCCGCCGCCCTTACCCAGCACCACGCCAAAGCGCATGGTCACCACCCGCGCGCCCTTTTCGGCTGCCTGCCGGGCAGCTTTCTCCCAGTCCCGGGAAACACCGGCCAGAAAATCATTGCCGGCCTTTTTATCTTCGGTGAGGATTTCATCGGCCCGGCTGCCGTAATAGCCGGTAGCCGAAGCGCTGAAAAAGGTGATGGCCTGATTCCGCCCGAGGGCGCTGACCACCTGACGGGTGGTCAATATACGGCTGTCATAAATTTGCTGTTTATAACGGGTGGTCCAGCGCTTGAAAATCGTCGCCCCAGCCAAGTTGATGACGGCACTTGCATCTTCAAGTTCTGTCTGCCATGCCCCGCTGCGGGTGGTGTCCGCTGAAACATACCGATAACCCGCAGCATGGATGTGGCCCTTGCCAGCGGACCTGCTGATGGCCACGACCTCATGACCCCTGCCGGTCAGGTACTGCGCAAGATTCGAGCCGATAAAGCCCGAACCACCGGTGATCACGATCTTCATGCATTGCCTCCAGCAATCAAGCAGATAAGCCATCGTATGCAGCACAGCGCATTTTGTCAACACCCGGACCGATGATCAGGACAAGTACAGTTTTTTTGGGCACCCCCTGAAATGAGGCCCGTCGATCCCATGGGGAATAATTTGTTTGTAGCCATTTTGACATTTCGGCTTTTCGTTATTATAAAAAAAGGCAGTATAAGTTTTAAAATTCTGCAATTGCATTACTTTAATGGGAGGTGTCATGAAACGAAAAGTCTGGAATCCCTATTTGGCGGGCGCCCTGGTTGGTGTGCTGCTTGTTTTATCGGTGCTGGTGGCCGGCAAATTTTTAGGGGCCTCAACGACTTTTGCCCGCGGCGCATCGGTCATCGAAAAAGCAGCCGGCATTGATCCGGCCCAGTTTGAATATTTTACCACCAAAAAAGGAAAATACGGCCCCGGCTCCTTGCCCAACTGGCAGTTGATGCTTGTTCTGGGAATTATTCTCGGAGCTTTTATTTCATCAAAGTGGTCCGGTGATTTTAGAATCCAGGCGGTACCGGATATGTGGCGGCAGCGGTTCGGGGGCAACCCGGTCACAAGAGCCGTCGTTGCGTTTATCGGTGGTGTCATCCTGCTGTTTGGCGCCCGGCTCGCAGGCGGCTGCCCCAGCGGACACGGTTTGAGCGGCTTGGCCCAGCTGGCCGTCAGCGGATTTATCGCCATGGCGTTCTTCTTTATTGGAGGCGCAATTGCCGCCAAGTTTCTTTACCGCCAAAGGGGGAAATAGAAAATGAGTTTAATATACGGATTTGCAACCGGGATTATTTTCGGGTTTTTGCTGCAAAAGGGTCAGGTGTTGCGCTACGATAAACAGGTCGGCGCATTGCGACTGCTGGATATGACCATTGTAAAATTCATGTTCACTGCCATCGTTGTGGGTGCTGCGGGCCTTTATCTTTTCAAAGATCTGGGCCTTATAAAATTGCACCTGAAGGCAACTTCCATTGGCGCCCAGATCGTGGGCGGCAGCCTTTTCGGCATCGGCTGGGGGCTTTTAGGATACTGCCCGGGTACTGCCGGCGGCGCACTGGGTGAGGGCCGGATCGACGGTTTCTGGGGCATGCTGGGAATGCTGGGCGGCGGCGCCCTGTATGCCGCGGTTTATCCGTTTATGAAAGCCAATATTATCAGTATCGGCAAATTGGGCAAAATCAGTGTCCCGGCGCTGCTGGGGGTGAATCATTGGATCGTAATCATTGGTTTTGCGATTCTCACCCTGTTGCTGTTCGGCTATTTTGAAAAGAAAAAATTATAGCCGCCTATAATCCTGTCAGATTAATTGCCGTTTATTTCATACCCGGGATATGGTATTTTTTTGGGCAAACGGCGAATGGATTTGCATCGACCCGTGAGATGAACATTATCCTCAACGTTGCATAAACAACATGGCAAATAATTTCATCACCCTTGACGCCTGGGCTCTGAAGCCCTCCGACTTTTGCAACATTAAGGTTATTCCAAGACAGGAGCCGAGCTATGAAGGTCTACAAGACAATTTTAGTGGAAAAGCAGGGCCCGACAGGTATTATCACTTTTAACCGGCCTGAAAAATTAAACGCCATCAACCTGGAAATGAAAAATGAAATCGCCGATGCCTTGTCCGTATTGGAAGCCGACAACGATATCAGGGTCGTGATCCTGATCGGTGCAGGACGGGCGTTTTCCTCCGGCCACGACAACGATGATCCGCTGGAGAATATGCCGGAATTTGCAAGCCTCAAACAGGAGCAACTCCTGTTGAGCCTCGACAAGCCGACCATTGCCGCCATTCACGGCTATACCCTGGGCGATGCCATGCAGCAGGCCCTGCTGTGCGATATGATTGTCGCTTCGGAAGACGCCATTCTCGGTTTCATCGGGCCGAAGGTGGGCGGGCTGTGCTACGGAGCGTTTACTATCTTGCCGTCCATCGTGGGTCGGCATAAGGCCAATGAACTGCTTTTTACCTGTGAGCCTATCAGCGCCCAGGAAGGCTACCGGATCGGCCTGGTAAACAAGGTGGTGCCCCCGGATGAACTCCGGGCGGCGGCCATTGAAATGGCCGATAAAATCGCCCGCTGGCCGTCAGCCTCCATCAAGTATACCAAACGGGCCATGCGTATAGCCGTGGCCAGCAAGACCCACAAGGATGCTTTGGATCAGGGATGGCGTGCGATTCTGGCCACCATGACGGATCAATAATCTGAGGCTGGTGATCTTGATTTGTAACAGTCGCTGAAAATCAAGAAGCGATTACAAAGACAACCGGCATTGGGTTTTCTCCCGGCAGGAGCCAGCATTGCTTCAGATTTCAAGCCCATCATTTTTAAGAATACAATGATCGAGGTCAAGTTCAGATGGGAGCAAAGTCTTCCAACCGCATTGTCAAATCCACCCGGAGCCGATTGTAAGGATCCACCATCAGACCGCCCGCAAACTTGGCATTGCGCAAAGAAATCGACCTAAAAGCGATGATCGGCGGCAATTTGGATCCGCAGATGGGAGGCGGTCAGCGCTTCGCCATCAAACGCAGAGCTTGATTTCCGGATGGACAGAGCCAGATCCATGATGACCCTGTATCCGGATGAGCATGAAGCGTTGATCATGCCGCTATCGCTAAACCGTTTGAACACCTGCCGGATCAAACACTTAATTCACAATTCAAGCTTTGACCCCCCTTGCTCTTTAATCCGTATCCAGGGATATCACGTATTGAAGGTGCCAGCCTTCATATAGGCCTTGAGTCTCCCATCGATCGGTGGCGTCATTCCAGAGTACCTTAAAATTTCGCATTTGATGAAGATGGTCGTCTGAATCCGTAAACAACAAAATAAAGTTGTCTTCTGTGGTGAAATACATATAACCGAACACAGTTATAAAATGTCCGATCGGTTTGCCCGGATACTTGATTTTCAGGACAACCCCTTTGCCTTCGTGCAGCGCACTGACAATGAAATCCATCAGCATGTGAGAACGGTCTTCCCGCACGGTCACCATGTCAGCGCTGACGGTGGGGACAAAGTTGTCGAAATAATAATCTAAGGCATCATAAACGCCTCCGGTTACATTATCAAAATGAGCTTTGAAGGTGTTGAAGGCATCGTCTTCATCAGCGGCCCAGCCGCTCCATGCCAGGATGTTGGCGGCCGAAGCCGCCCAGCACATATTCGAATCGTCAGCCTCTGATTTATCTGCATCTGTATAAGCAACCCCGAAATGTTCCCACATTTTGAAAAGCGGTTCGTAATCTCTGGCGGTGTAATCTTCATCACCGGCTTCTGGAACACCAAGATCCGCACCGCTTCCGCCGCTGCCCTTGCCACCACCACCGGTCTTGCAGCCGCCGATTATCAATATTAAGCATACCAATATGGCCGATAACTTTTTCACAGATTTCACAGAATCTCCTATGAAATCTATATCGACCGGTTTTGATAATAACTTGAGCTTTCAAATCAGGTCGGCGTAGGGGCCGGTACCCCAAGTGGAAAAATCACCCCAGGAAAGCATGCGGGCAAACAAATGGCGGACTGACGTCCGCCATTTGTTTTTGTTAGCCGTTTTTCCGAATTGCTGACAGCAGTCTTTACCTAAACGTAACAGTGCGTCATTTTAAATTATCCTTCTATCGATATTTTCCGGGACGAAAGTCAACCCCCCGTACCGCTCCAGGGAATGGTCACTTTATCGGAATATCCCCGGGCATGGTTGTTGCCGTCAGCTGCAAATGAGCGGGTTACAATTCTCCATACCGCAGAGCTTGGATTTTTCAAATCGGTCATTTTCTGAATCCATTCAGCGGGGATGATGAGCTCTTCTTTTGGAGGAATTCCAACGAATAAAAGGGCTTCGTTATCCTGGGTGGAAAGATCAATCCGCAATTGGTCATAGCCGCCGCCCTCAGGGCTAGACCATGTCAGACGCAGCCCGCCATCACCAAGCCACTCGTAGTGCATGCTGGCCGCATCGACGACAGGCAGGACCGTTTCACCGGGAAAATTTCGTACCAGGGTTAAAAGTCCTCCCTCGCTGGTGGTGGCCTCATAGGTATAGTTGCCGGCTGAAAGATGGGTCCCCTCGGCAAAGCTGATGCCGATGCCTGAAATGTACAGCGGTCCTGTGAAATTGACGCTGGACGTGGAATCGTTCCAACTTCCCCAATAAAATGAATCCGTCTCAAATGAAGTGCCACCAAGTGCCACCGGATTTCCCGAACCGTCTTTTAACTCAATCTGGGTGATGTCAGATGCCTCGACAGGCTGTTTATTTTTGGTAAATTCCAGCCAGCCGCTGTAAGCATGACTGTCATCACTGTAAGTTCGGTATTGCAGATAACCATAACTGATGCGAAAGACATCGTAGGTCGCAAACTGCATCCAACCGCTTCTCGATTCACCGTCCATCTCTCCATAAACGTCATAGCGCCTGGCCCGCACGCGCCATGAATACGTCGTGTCTGGGTCCACGGTAACGGTCACCTGGGTGTCGGCAGTGTACTGATTGGGCAAGCCTTGCCAGGTCGCCCCCCCGTCAGTGCTGGAGGACCATTCCACCCGGTAATTGTCGGCGCCGGCGACGGAATCCCATTTCAACGTCACGTTGCCGACGGAAACCACTTCCCCATCAGCTGGTGCAGTCTGGACAGGGACCGCCAGTTGGGCAGCCGCTTCCAGATAATCGGTGGCTACAAAATAATCCCCATCCTCGTCCTCCACCCGGAAGGTGTAAAAGCCGCTGACGGCGTTTTTTAAGACATCAGGCGCCCAAAAGAGTCTCCAGGGCGATCCCCCCCCTCCGAGCCAGTAAGGCATTAAATCCAGATTGCTGATCCCGCTGCCCGGCGGTCCTGTCACCGTCAGGGACTGAATCACATCCGGCGGGTCATCGATCCATTCGTTTGTACCGCATTTGACAAACTCGGCATCAATGGGGATATGCTCTTCCGTACCCGGGGCACGCTCCATATCATTGCGCTGCCAGACCAGCAGGTAACTGGGTCTAAATTTGTCCGTATGGGCCCCGTAATATTTCCATTGCCCGCCTTCCATCTTCCATTTTCTCAGCACCCGGGACCAGTCCCAGATGATATCCCCCCCCGCCTTGGGAACAAAGCCGAACAGCTCCTCCCGGATCACCACCGCCTCATCCCCGTTAATCTGCACATCTTCAAGGGTTACCAAATCCGCCACCGTATCATTATCATTTTGAAAATTTTCCCAGCCTGCCAGCCGGGAATTCTTGTCTTGGCATCTCTCATTGTAGTATTGGGAGTGCATCATCAACCCCACATTATCCAAATCGCCATCGAACCAGTATTCATTAAACTGACGATATGCCTCTCTGAGAGCCTGCTCCTCGGCGGACAAATTGGCCGGTGTGAGGTGGTAGCTCAGCAGCTGCCGGGTTTCACCCGCCAGGGTAAAAAGACCGCTGTCGGAGCTTTCTTCCGCCTGGCCTTTAACGAATCCCACCCCGTCGGCCAGCCAGAAGGTCTCGAATCCGTACTGGTTCGGCCCCTCTGCAGTGGGATATACGAAAAGCTCGAATCGGGCACAGTTTGGAAAAGTGCCGGCCGGTACCGTCACATCCTCGACGGCGGCAAAGGTAATCGTATAATTGTATTCTTCGGTATCAATAAGGTAGGTGCCGGTGATCACATCCCCAAGCTTGCAGATCCGGTTGGCCAAAAGAATCGGCGCTGGAAAGACCCACAGATCGCCTTCATCAGTTAAGACGGCATGCAGCCGCAACCCCTGCTCATCGTTGGTCCAGTAGAGCACTTTCGGCTCCTGGGTGTCTGCCATGGCCCGGGTGGCAACACCGTTGATATCGTGATCATTGATATCCACAAACAGGGTCCATTGATCGGTTTGCCAACCCGATCGTAGTGGAAACAGTGTTGCAGTCGTAAAAGATGTGGGTGTGCCTCCCCCGGCACCACCGCCTCCATTACCGCCGCCACCTCCTCCGTTGCTGCACCCGATAAAAACCGCCAAACCTGTAATAGAAAGAAGCAGTAGGCTGATAAAACATACTTTTTTTATTACGCCCCTTTTTTGTTTCATAATTAAATGCCCCCCCTTTCCTTTAGCTGGTGATGCGGTGATTGCATCGTTAAAAGCAGTCGGTATGGTTATGACCACCCCCTTTCCGATCATCCGGCGTCTATGAAGCGATGCGATCGGCAATCGCACAAAGGCGTCCGGCTTATTAAGAGAAATTTTATTCAAAGCCAGCCCCAGGCATCCTGGAAGAACGATTTATAGAATTCACCATCCTTCTCCACGCGCCAGTGCTGGCAGAGGTCGTTCTTTAACGGTATTTATTTGATGTTACGAAGTATTGCGGATTGATGTTGGGGGGAAGTCGCTTTTCGCCAGCTGAAAAAGTGCAAGTGATAACCGGCAAATCAGATTCTGCTTCAGGACCATATGTAGAAAAGTTGAATCAATCCGATTCCCGATAGCAAATTTAATTTTGATAGTCAAGATTAAATTTACTAAGCTTTTAAAAAGTTACCTTTTTTTGTCAAGTCTTTTCTGGAAAAAACCCGGGGCTTCTCTAAATCTCCGAACTTGGCGCAAACACTTCGAATCCTGCTAAAGCGGGTGGATACGAAACCTTACCCTTTTATATTTTTCCTATTGTTAGCCCAAATCCAGATCGGCCCGGGTACACCGCATATAATTTCCCGGTTTAAGGTGATTTGCTGCCGGGCGTGGATAGCAATTGCCGCACCCCATCGGCGTCCTCCCGGTCCAGCGC
>JAOZPY010000118.1 GCA_029932495.1 Desulfobacterales bacterium | reverse complement strand
GTGGTTCCAGGCAGTGAAGTTTTATCACTCATATCAACTGATATTCTCTGGATTCGTGCATGGGTCGGTGAAACCGAAAGGGCCAGAATAAAACTGGGCCAACCTGCCCGGGTTATTTTTCGCTCCGAACCCAAACGAGCCTATCCAGGCCGAGTTGCGCGCCTGGCCGTTGAAGTCGATGAAGAAACGCGTGAGTTCATTGTAGACGTTCATGCTGACAAATTGCCCACCAATTGGGCCATCGGCCAACGGGCCGAAGTATATATTGAAACCGCAAAAAAAAACAATGCCCTGATCATTCCAGCGAAGTTTATAAAATGGCAAAGAGGTCAATCCGGTGCTTTTACCGACAATCGAGGTGTGGCCGAATGGCACCCGCTAGAATTAGGCTTGCATTGCAACGGCCTCGCTGAAATTGTCAGGGGGCTGGAAGAAGGTGACCATATCGTTAATCCAATCCATGAGAAAGACAAGTTGACCGATCATATGAGGATATCCGTTCAGTGAATCTTGCGGTTAAAGATATTAAACATAATCTGGGACGCTTTACCCTGACTGCCGTGGGCATTGGAATGCTGCTGATGGTTGTTATGGGGATGGGGGGAATATACAGGGGTATTATTGAAGATGCCACCCTGCTGATTGACAAAATTGGCGCGGACATCTGGGTTGTGCAACACAACACAAGGGGCCCATTTGCTGAGATTTCGCGTATCCCTCAAAATATTGATTATCGAACACTTGCCATACCGGGAGTCGTAAGCGCCCGAAAATTTGTGCAGCATACCATTCAGCGCAGCTACCAAAATAAAAGGCTGCGCATGACTGTCGTCGGCCTGGATTGGCCGGTAGACAAAGGCAAGTGGTTACCACTTGTGGCGGGAAGGATCTTGAATCAAAACCACTATGAAATGGTTGCTGACAGATCACTGGGAATGGCTCTGGGCGCGAAAATCAAGCTCGGCAAAGATACTTACAAGGTGGTAGGAATTACATCAAACATGATCAGCTCGGGAGGTGACGGGATTGGCTTTTTCACCGTCAACGACGCCCTGGACATTCAGTTCAATACCCCTGCCGAAGCAATCCGCCTTGAAAGAGCCGCCCGCGGCGTCAGGCTTAGAAAAAGTGACCAGGGCTTAAAACAACCCGGCCTGATCGAATATGCCTATCAAGAATCCAACCAGCTGCCTGCATTGGAAAGTCCCCGGGTCAGCGCGGTCATGCTAAGCATCGCCCCCGGAGCAAGTCCTGAACAGATCTCAAGTATTATTGCCGGCTGGAATGATGTCTCCGTTTTTACCCGTGAAGATGAAAGGCAATTGCTGCTGAAGGGTTCGGTTGAAAAAGTTCGCAGGCAAATTGGCCTTTTCAGGGCATTGCTGACGATCATTTCCGCCATCATCATGGCTTTGATTCTGTATACCTTGACCCTGGACAAACTGCACAGTATTGCCCTGCTGAAGCTGATCGGTGCTTCGAATTGGATGATTCTGAAACTCATCCTGCAACAGGCCATTGTTCTGGGTATGCTGGGTTTTGGTATTGCTTACTTGTTGGGGCAAAAGATATTTCCGCGCTTTCCCCGGCGGGTCATCCTGTCAGATGATGATCTTGTTCAACTGGCACTGATTGTAATTGCTATTTCCGTGGTTTCGAGTTTTCTCGGCATCTGGAAGGCCATGAAGGTTGCGCCCAATGAGGCCCTGAATTGAGTCGTGATGGATAAGTTAGCGATAAAGGCAGAAGGGTTGATGAAGACCTATGGCAGCGGCAATACCGAGGTGCAGGCTATGCAGGATGCCTCCATGAATGTCGCCCATGGTGAAATAGTTGCCTTGCTCGGGCCCAGTGGGGCCGGCAAATCAACCTTCCTGACCGCCATTGGGCTCATCAATCTTCCGACATCAGGGCGTATTACCATCGACAACCAATTGGTGGTAATTGGCCCGCAGCCAATGGTAAATTTAAAAATTTTCAGGAGAAAACATCTGGGTTTCGTGTTCCAAAAATCCAACCTGATACCCTTCTTGTCCGCCAGGGAAAATGTTCAAATTGCCATCGAAATTAATGGCTTTAAACCAAGAGCTGCTCGCAAGCGGGCCTTGCAACTGCTGGATGAATTGGGCATGGACAGCCGGGCCGATAATTTCCCCTCAATGCTCTCGGGAGGACAACAACAGCGGATTGCCATCAGCCGGGCCCTGGCCAATCGACCGGCCGTCATCCTCGCTGATGAACCCACCGCCGCCCTGGACAGTCATCTGGGGCGCCAGGTTATGGAACTATTCCGGGACCTTGCTCATAAACATGGAACAGCAGTAATTGTCGTCACCCACGATCAACGGTCTCTCGACGTCTTTGACACCATCTACGAAATGGAAGACGGTATAATCAAGCCCATGCATTAAGGAAGCTAGCGGAAAAATCTTTTTGATTTTATTAACGACTGTTGCTCCGTAAGGATACTCTATTGAAAGCTTGGCTCACCGGGCAACAAGATGGTTGACAAATACACGGCAGGTCTACTATTCACACCCTCGCCGGGTAAAGTCAAAGCAAGACTGACAGCAAGGACAAGGAGGGTCATCGTGAAAATATTCAACAACCTGCACGCATTCCTGTGGCAGTCCATGACCACAAACAACTGCAACACCTATCTGATCAATGGGCCGAGCCGGGTGTTGATCGATCCGGGCCACCGCGCCCTGTTTGACCACGTGGAACTGGGACTGCGGCAGCTCGGGCTGACTCCCGCCGATATGGACCTGATCATCTGCACCCATGCCCATCCGGACCACATCGAGGCCGTGCAGCTGTTTAAAGACACCCCCGCTCTGTTCGCCTTAAATGAAATTGAATGGCAATGGGCCCAGGGAATCGGCAAACAGATGGGAGCGGCGTTGGGCATCGATATGGACGCGCTGAGGCCGGATTTCTTTCTCAAACCGGGAGAGGTGTCCCTGGATGACCTCCAGCTGGAGGTTTTCCATACGCCGGGGCATTCACCCGGTTCCATCTGCCTGTACTGGCCGGACAACAAAGCGCTGTTTACCGGTGATGTGGTCTTCAAGGAGGGGCTTGGCCGCACGGACCTGCCCGGCGGTGACGGCAACAAACTCAAGCAAAGCATCAAACAGCTGGCGCAGCTGGACGTGCAGTGGGTTTTGCCCGGACACGGTGAAATCATTGCAGGGACCGAACAGGTGCAAAAAAACTTTAACGAAATCGAACAGTTTTATTTTGCATATATCTGAAGGGCCTGCGGCGCCTGGAAACTGTCGGGCGATCAGCGGCCGCTGTCGAAAAATTTGTGCGCCGCCTGGTGCAGCTGTGCCTGAAATTCGGCCAGCAGTTCGTGTTGTTTACGCTGCCACTGCGCATCGGCAGTAAGGTTGGGTACCACGGCCGGACCGGTGATAAAATGCTCGTGCGCCAGGGCTTTTTTGAGCTGCTCGGAGCGCTGCCGGGCGGCATTGCGGTATTTGCCGCGCAACTCATCAATCACCTTCCCAATGATGGTGACATTCCATCCCTCGAGCAGCTCCAGCACCTCCAGCAGACTGGCGTTGTCGTGCTCCAGTTCCAGCCGGCCGATGACCTCATTGGCCAGGGCCTGGACAGCTGCGTGGCCATCTTTGTTTTTCAGGGCGGCATAATCATCTGCCAACTGCTCCCGGGTCAAACTCCCGTCAATATATTTCTGCAGCAGGCCCCTAAGGCGGGTTTCAATTTCTTCGCGTTGCTGTTGCTGCTTTTCATCCGAACTGAGCGTCATGTCCCGGGTCTTTTCCAGGACCAGATCCAACGTGCTTTTTATTTCCGCCATAAGACCTCAACCTTAAGATGTGAACACTAACTGGAAACGGGTTCAATGAGTCGATCCAAGATCAATCCGTGAAATGCACTGCCCCCCGGGGAGCTGAAGACCCATCCCAGATGGGTCAGACATGCGGCGCAAAAACAAATCCTCCACAGATACCCCGCAAACCAGGTAAACTCATCGGTTGCCGCACCGGCATAGCCGCAGCCTTCGGCATTTTTAAAACAGCCGATTTCAAAAACCAACCCATGCGGATTGGCAAAAGTGTGCCGGTGGGCGCCCTGAACATCGATGCGCTCCTCCGGACGGGTAATGGCCTGGCGGCACTGGCGGCACAGGATGTATGCTTGCTCCTCGGGGCTTTGTGCATCCCGCTGTTTTTCGACAACGGCCGTATCGCTCCTGTCATCCGGACGGTCGGCGGGAATGCGCAAAAGGCAAACAGCCGGGGTATCGTCGCAATCCATTTTTGCACCTGTAGATTATGGGTTTGTGCCGTTTAATTTTGTTGCACGCCTGTGAATTTGTCAAGAAAATATGGCGGCCTGTTCCAAAGAAAAAACGGCATCGATGGATGTCAAAAAGTCCTTTCCAAGTGGCTTGACAAAATGGGAAAAATGAATATAATGGCCACAGAAAGTGCAGAAAAGCGTCATGTGGTTATGGACGGAGGGACGCCTGCATGGAAGCAATTTAGGAGGAAAACATCATGCCGGTCTATGAATTTGAATGCCCCGAAGGACATATTACCGAGGATCTGGTTCCCATGGGGACTACGCACATAAAATGCGCTAAGTGTAATAAAAAAGCCAAAAAAATCATTTCGCAGTGCACGTTTGAGCTCAAGGGCGGCGGATGGTATGCAGACGGCTATTCCTCCAAAGGATCAAAAAGCAGTAAAAAATCCGATTAAGGCAACCAGAAGATGGCAATGCCATCCCGCCCGCAAGACACCTTAAAATATCCTTATTAATATCAGTAACTTTTATCCGACCCCGTGTTTGCGGGGTCGTTTTCTTTGGGGAGACAGTGACAGCCGCCTGCCCTGCGATGCGTTCAAGCAGGAACCGGCCTCATCAAGAATTACGGCCCCGTGAGAAAGACTCCGCTTTGTTGCGCCTCCTTTTTTCCCCGGAAAATTTCCGTTGTGTTTTTCTTGCCCACTGCAATCGGTTTTCACGATTGGGTGCCGGTAATCCGTAATCAAAGGTCGATACGAGACGTTGTTCGATTTCAGAGCCGATAATTCGATTGATGGCACGCACCATGTCCCGGTCTTCTCCGGTAACGAGAGTAAACGCCTCACCGCTGCGGGTGGCCCTGCCTGTTCGTCCGATGCGGTGAATATAAGCCTCGGGGGTGGACGGAATATCATAGTTAATCACATGCGAAATCCGGGTAACATCAATACCACGCGCAGCGATATCGGTGGCCACCAGGATCTGAAATGTCCCGTCGCGGAAACCGTCCATTGCGGCCTGCCGGCGTGACTGGGAAAGATTGCCCTGCAGTGAAGCTGATCGGTATCCCGCGGCGGCGAGCTTTCTGCCCAGGCTCTTGGCGCGATGTTTGGTCCGGGTAAAAACCAGCACCGACCGGGTCTTGGTGTTTCCCAGAAGCTTTAACAGCAGCGCTGTTTTTAGATGCTGGGCCACCGGGTACAGCGCGTGGCTGACAGTATCCGCCGGAGCGGTGATTCCCACCTGGACGGTGGCCGGATTTCGCAGAACATCCCCGGCCAACCGCCGGATTTCGGAGGACATGGTCGCCGAAAAGACCAGCGTCTGGCGCTTTACGGGAAGATGTTTTATAATCCTCCGGATATCAGGCATAAATCCCATGTCAAACAGCTGGTCGGCCTCATCGATGACCAGCACTTCCAGTCGACAAAGATCGATGCTTGCACGGCCAATATGGTCCAGAAGCCGACCGGGGCAGGCAACGACGATATCGGCATGCTTCAGTTTCTGAATCTGGGGATTAATTCCCACGCCACCGTAAACCGTGGTGCTTTTCAGGCGTGTTTTGCGTCCCAGGGTTTTGATATCCTGATGGATTTGTTCGGCCAATTCCCGGGTGGGGGCGATTATCAGGGCGCGAACGCATCCGTAGTGACCTTCCGCCACCAACCGATTGAGTATCGGCAACACGAACGCCGCCGTTTTACCGGTACCGGTCTGGGCCAGGCCCATCACATCACGGCCTTTGAGTACTTGTGGAATTGCCCGGGTCTGAATTGCAGTCGGAGTTTCATATCCCGCCGCGGCAACGCCTGCAGCAATACGGGGATGAAAATCAAATGTTTCAAAGTTCAATAAATACCTTCTTTCTGTGTTCCAATAAAAAAAGCCCCGGAGATATTCCGGGGCTTACGTGATTTTTAGTTACAACCAGGAACACACTTAATTTTGCAGCAGAGCATACCGGCAGTTGAAACTGTTGTCAAGCTAATTATCTAATTTTTTTAATTAAAATAAAGTGGCTGTTTTCACCGGCAGCAACTGCTTGTTTTACAAGCGCTATTTGTGTGCTATGTTCTCGAATATGAACAGCCCCTTGCGCATCACCGGCCTCGTTTTTGTTATTGCCCTGGTCTTGTTGACCCCCCTGAGCGGCCGGGCCATTGATGGGGTCACCTTGCACGATGAAATTCCGCCCAGAGGGCGGACACCGGCTCATGAGATGAAACCCGAAGACTGGGCAGACCCCGGCGAGCTCAAAAGAACATGGGCGGCGGCAAAAGTACGAATTCCCCTCGATACGGGAATCCTCAAGGCGACAATGCATAATTTGCGCCCTATGCCCAAAGGCAAGAAATTCGCCACCGTTATTTACATGCATGGATGCAATGGCTTCTGGACGGGTACTGACAGGCGGATCGATTTTCTGGCGAAACTTCATTTTGCCGTGATTGCGCCGAACAGTTTTGCGCGCATAAAAGTGCCGTCCAGTTGCGATCCCCTTCGGCATAAAGGCGGAATGTACCGTCAGACGCTGATCATGCGACAAAATGAGGCTGCATTCGCGATTCGCGAAGCAAGAAAAATATCATGGGTTGACGACAAAAATGTTTTTCTTATGGGGTTCAGCCAGGGCGGGATTACCACAGCGACTTTTTCCGGCGAACCTGTCAAAGCCAGAATTATCGAGGGATGGGGCTGTCATGCAGGCTGGCCTGAATACTATGGGCTGAATGCGCCGGTAACTGAACCGGTACTTTCCCTGGTCAGTGATAAAGACCCCTGGTTTCAAAATCCCGTGCTTCAAGGTGACTGCGGGGAATTTATGCGCAATGACCAAAGCAAATCCATCGTTTTTAAATCAGGCAGCCTCCGTTACAGACATGCCTTGCTGGAGCACCCGGAAGTTAAAAAAATTGTAAAAAAGTTCCTTGAACAACAGCTTAATAAAATCCACCAGCATAAACCACGACAGGAGTAAAAGAGGAAGCGGAGTCTATCGGGGGGCTAACGCTGGCTGTTATCTAATAAATTTTCAGCACCGGCCCCGTGCCGGATCATGGATCGATCTTCTTT
>JAOZPY010000117.1:3845-7401 GCA_029932495.1 Desulfobacterales bacterium | reverse complement strand
CTGTTCAACAGCAGCATCCCGTTGTTTACCAAGGCCTGGTGCATTGACGAATACGTGGGCGCCCAGGGGGATTTCATGGCGCCGGTCTGGCCGGTAAAACTGCTTATCCTGATCGGAAGTGCGGCCGCGGCCATCCAATTTTTGTTGATGGCGGCCGGCAGTTTTAGGCACCTGGGCGTTTCAGCGCCCCCTGAAACAGGTTCCCGGGGGGCTGACCGATGACGGATATCCAGATCGGGCTGTTATCCATTGCGGGCATCCTGTTTCTGATTTATGCCGGTATGCATGTGGCCGTGGCGCTGATGCTTTTATCGCTTGTGGGCGTCTGGTTGGTGAAAGGCAACTGGGTCATTGCCAGTAAATTGTTGGCGCTGGCGGCTTCGGACAGTATTTCCGGCTACATCTTCGGCGTGGTGCCGCTGTTTGTTTTGATGGGATTGTTGATTTCCATCTCAGGTATCGGTAAAGATACCTTTGATGTGGCCAACCGTCTGTTTAAAGGTATTCGCGGCGGACTGGGCATCTCCACTGTGGTCGCCAATGCAATTTTTGCGGCCGTGACCGGGATTTCGATTGCATCGGCAGCGGTTTTTACCAAGGTCGCCGTGCCCGAAATGATTCGCCTGGGGCACAAACCCCGGTTTGCCGTTGGCGTCGTAACCGGGTCGTCGGTACTGGGAATGCTGATACCCCCAAGCCTGCTGCTGATTTTGTTCGGCGTGTTGACCGAAACCTCCATCGGGGACCTGTTCAAGGCCGGAATTATGCCCGGTATTCTTCTGTCGGCGGCCTACAGCGCACTGATTTTATTAATGGCCTATCGCTTTCCGGACTATGTGGGCCGTGTCGCGGAGGACCCCGATCAGAATCCGACCATGCGGATGAGCATTGGCCAGGCGATCTGGAAGCTGACACCAATTGTGCTGCTGGTGGCCCTTGTGCTGGGCGGGATCTATGCCGGATGGTTCACCCCCACCGAATCCGGGGCGGTGGGTGCCCTGGGTGCACTGCTGCTGGCACTGGGTAAGCGCCAGTTGAGCTGGGCAAAACTGTGGCAGGTGCTGACTGAAACCGGCCATGTCACGGTGGCGATTCTTTTTTTGCTCATCGCCGCCAATATCTACGGCCGCATGCTGGCCCTGTCCGGCATTACCGGGTTTATCGCTACCTGGATCAGCGAGTCCGGCCTGGGCCTGTATGCCGTTTTAGGGCTTTACCTGGTGATCGTTCTGCTGATGGGAACCATCCTTGATTCCACGTCCATTATGATGATTACCGTCCCGTTGATCTATCCGATCATGCATGACCTGGGAGTGGATTTTGTCTGGTTCGGGCTGGTAACGGTGATTGCCATTGAGGTCGGGCTGATCACCCCGCCGCTGGGGATTGCCGCCTACGTCGTAAAATCAACGCTGGATGATCAGAGCATCACGCTCAACGATGTCTTTGCCGGTGCATTTCCCTATGTTTTGATCATGATCGCGGTGCTGGTGCTGGTGGTCATTTTTCCCCAGATCAGCCTGGTGCTGGTCCGGTAGGGCTTCAGCGGCCCGATGGGTCGGTGACCGCTCTCGTTGCCTGTCGTAGAGGCGGATGACGATAATGAGAATATCCATTGCCGCATTGGCAAAAGGAGGTATGTAAATGACTGAAAATCCCATCACCGGGTTCCAGGTCGATCCGACTGATATCCAGTACATCGGCCATGATCTGCAGCGTCCCGAGTGCATTCTGGCAGAACCCGACGGCACCCTGTGGGCGGCCGACGCCCGGGGCGGGGTCGTCCGGATCGCTGCCGACGGCAGCCAGGAAATCATTACCCAGCGCTTTGACGAATCGTTTCAGGCCGCCGCCGATGATGCGAATCGGTTTACCGCCGGCACGTTGCCAAACGGGCTTGCCTTTGCCGAAAACGGGGAGTTGTTGATTTCCAATTTCGGCACAGATGTGCTGGAGGTAATGAGCCGGGACGGCAAGACCCGGCTGCTTTATGATTCCATTGACGGGCAGCCCATCGGCAAGGTCAATTTCGTGCTGCGCGACAGTCGCAATCGCATCTGGCTGACCATCTCAACGCGCATTAAAAACTGGATGCAGGCGGTCAGTCCCAATATCGCCGACGGCTATATCGCCCTGGCGGATGAAAAAGGGCTGCGAATCGTAGCCGACGGGTTCAAATTTACCAATGAAATCCGTCTGGATGCTGCTGAAGAGTATCTGTATATCGTTGAAACCTGCGGTCAGTGCATATCGCGGATGCGTGTCCAGCCCGACGGCACACTTACCGACCGGGAGGTCTATGGACCATCGAAACTCGGTCCATACGGGTTTCCGGACGGCATTGCCTTTGATGCTTACGGCAACCTGTGGGGAACCCTGGTCATGGTGGACCAGGTGTTTGCCATTACCCCCGGGGGCGACATGCAGATCATCCTCGACGATACCCGGCCAGAGCCCGCGCTGGCCCTGGAAAAGGCCTTTGTGGAAGACCGGGTCACACCGGATGACATGCTGGCTTGCGGCGGGTCGATCGCCACCTGGTTTTCCAGCGTCACTTTCGGCGGTCCGGATTTGAAAACCGTTTATATCGGCAGTCTCCGGGGCACCCGGATTCCCTGTTTTCAGTCCCCTGTGGCGGGACTTCCCATGGTGCATTGGAAATAAAGCGTTCAAACCATTGTGAAAGGAGTATTTCGATGTCCAACAAATTTATTGTTACCGCCGCGCTGACCGGCGCAATTCACACTCCGACCATGTCACCGTATTTGCCGATCACCCCTGATGAGCTTGCCGAAGAGGCACGCCGGGCCAGTGAGGCGGGGGCCGCAGTGGTTCATGTGCATGCGCGCAACCCGGAAACCGGGCAGCCTTCGGCCGACAGCCAACTGTTTGGTGAAATTTTAACCAAGATAAAAAGCAGGTGCAACGCGGTTATCTGCACCACCACCGGCGGCGGATTTGGCATGACCGTCGAACAGCGGGTTTCGGTCGTCAAAACCTACTCCCCGGAGTTGGCCTCTCTCAACGCCGGTTCGCTGAATTTTGCCCTGCATCCCCTGCTGGAAAAGATCAAGGAGTTTAAATACGATTGGGAGCCCGAATACCTCGGCATGAGCGAGGACTTTATTTTTCCCAATACGTTTAAAACCCTTGGTGAGTTCAGCCGGTTTTTTGCCCGGGAAAATACCAAACCCGAATTTGAAATTTATGATTCCGGCATGCTCAATAACCTGGCTTTTCTGCTTGGCCGGGGGTTGGTTAAAAAACCGGTTTACCTCCAGTTTGTGCTTGGCATTTTGGGCGGCATGCCCGCTACGGTCAACAACCTGGTGTTTTTGTATAACTCGGCCCGGGAAATTCTGGGTGACGGATTTGTGTGGTCGGTGTGTGCCGCCGGCAAGGAACAGTTTAAGATGTGCAATGTCGCTATGCTGATGGACGGCTTCTGCCGAGTGGGGCTTGAAGATAACCTTTACCTGGAACGGGGGCGCTTGGCAAAAAGCAACGCCGAACAGGTGGAAAAAATCATCCGCATTGGCAAAGAGCACGGCCTGGA
>JAOZPY010000117.1:0-3745 GCA_029932495.1 Desulfobacterales bacterium | reverse complement strand
TTGTCGGTTTCGATGAAGGCCCCGGCGGGGCTGATGTCGAGCATAAAGCTGTCAAAGTTTTCCCCTCCCACCATGTAACGCACTTGCAGCATGCACGATTTGCGGGAATAGCCGCGCAGGGCGATTTCGGTTTCCTGCAGGATCGCCGGCTCAGCGGTCTTGGCCTGCAGCCGGCTTGCGAGAATTTGCTGCTGTTCGGCGGGCAATTCTTCGACGATGCGCAGCAGGGTGCCGGTGATGTTGTTTTTCAACAGGTCTTTGAGCAGGGCCAGTTGCTGATCGGCGGTCAGGGCTTTTATTTGCTCGGCAAGCTCGGGGTTCACGTTGCCGGTTTCGTGTGGGTCAGATGGGGCCATTGATAAAATTTTTGGATTTTGCCAGGCGCGGTGCGCAGCCTGTTTGTTGCTTTCATAAAAAATCTTTTGTGAACTCGGCGAGCCAACAAGCATTTTTTTATAAAACTATTATAAAAGGCTAACAGAATAAGGGGCCGGCTGTCAAGGACACAACAGCCGGTTTGTTGGTCTGCCACAGCATGAATGATCAACTCCTGATCCAGCTGGAAAATGTCACCCTGCGGGTGAGGCAGCGTTTTTTGCTGACCGGCACGAGTTGGCGGGTTAAACAGGGACAGCATTGGGCTGTGCTGGGTCCCAACGGGGCGGGAAAAACATCGCTGGTCTGCGCACTGACCGGCGATGTGCCGGTTGTGCGGGGAAGGTTGTCATTTTTTCAGCTTGCCAACCGCCGGATTCGCGTGGCCCGCGTGTCCTTTGAGCAGCATCAGCGCTTGATTGCCCGTGAAGATCAGCGTGATGCGTCCCGTGATTTCAGCGGCCGCTTCAGCTTGGGGGTTACGGTCAATGGGATATTGCTGGAAAAGGCAGCTGAAACCGGCCGCCGCAGCAGCATTGTGTCGCGGGTTGCGGGCGAGCTCCAGATACAGCACTTGCTCGAGCGGCCAATACGGGTGCTGTCCAGCGGGGAGATGCGAAAAGTTCAGATCGCCCGGATGCTGATTGAAGCCCCGGATGTCTTTATTTTAGATGAGCCTTTCGACGGACTGGACCCGGCATCGCGCCGCAGCCTGATGCGCATCGTAGATTTGCTGATGGACGCCAGCCGCGCGGTTATTCTGGTGAGCCACCGATACAGTGAAATCAGTCCCCGCATTTCCCATGTACTGGCGTTAAAAGACGGGGCGGTTGCGTTTCAGGGCCGGCGGGAAGATGTACTCACACCGGAAAGGCTGGACGGGCTGTACCCAGCTTCGCAGCCGGCGTCATTTTGCCTGCCGTCCACAAAAAGCACCGGGGCGCCGGACGAAACCGCCTTGCAGGTTCTGGTTGCCATGAAAAATGTCTCCGTCCGGTATGCCGGAGTGAGCGTTCTGGAGGCAGTGAACTGGACGATGAAATCCGGTGAAAACTGGATTGTTATGGGTCCTAACGGTTGTGGTAAGACAAGCCTGCTGAACCTTATCTGCGGTGATAACCCCCAGGCATACGCGAACGAAATTTATTTATTCGGCCGGCGCCGGGGTTCCGGGGAGAGCCTCTGGGAAATCAAAGAAAAGATCGGCATGATTTCTTCAGAACTGCAGATACGGTACCGCAAGGCCCTGACAGGGCTGGAGGTCGTTATTTCGGGGTTTTTTGACAGTGTGGGTCTTTACCGAAATGCGAGTGAGCAGCAAATTGAAAAAGCGCGCCAGTGGATGCAGGTGCTGGGCATTGCCGGCAGGGCCGATTACATCTTCAGCCAGCTTTCCTACGGCGAACAGCGTATGGTACTGCTGGCACGCTGCATGGTGAAGATGCCGCCGTTGCTGATTTTAGATGAACCCTACCAGGGACTTGACAGGGCCAACCGGTTGCGGCTCATGAATGCAGTCAACAGCATCGGACGCTGCGCTACTACCAGTATCATCTATGTCACCCACCTGCCGGATGAAATTCCTGCCTGTATGACGCACATGTTGGAGTTTAAAAGAAGCGCCGGCGAAAAATACAAAATCCGGCAGGCAAGATGGCGCCCGCCCCGTTAATGCATCGGCGGCGGTGTGTCGCAGACAAGCCGGTCCATGGCCACGATCAGATCGCTGAGCCACTTGCCGCCCAGCCGGCTCTTGGCAAGTGCCACGGCAATGTAACGTCGCCCGTCGTGTTCGATGATGGCGCTGTCGGCATGATATTGCCGCCAGGTTCCAGATTTGCGATAAATGCGCGAATCCGGATGAACCGACTTCAGTCCCTTGACGAATTTGTGCGCGATGGCGGACTTTGCAAGAATGGCCTTCATCTGTCGGCTGCCCTCGGGAGATACCAGTTGGCCGGTTTGCAGCAGGTAATAAAAGCGGGCTACTTCAAAGGCTGTGGCACCATGGGATAGATGATGCAGGGGATCCCGTTTCCAGGCGCCGGATTTGCTGTATTCCTTGCCGACCCACAGGCCGCCGTTTTTTTGAGGATCATACAGCCGGTAGCGGGGCGATTGCAGCAGATTTGCCAGGTACCCCTTGCCAACGCGGTTTAACATTTCGGTAGCCGCCTGGTTGGAGGAGTTGCGGATCATCTGGGTCAGTTTTTCCCGGGTTTCAGCATCCAGGGCCATCTGTCCGGTTGAAATTTTTTCAAAAGCCCCCAGAAGAATGGCGATTTTCGGCAAACTGGCGGCATACATCATTTCATTGGGATTCACGTAAGCCATACGGGGAGATGCGGTATCGGTGATGTCCACCAGTACGATGCTCAGCGACTTTGCTTCGGCGGCCCGGGTGAGGTTCAGATCCATCAGGCTGCGCTGCAGGCCTTTTTGCAGGACCGGATCACAGGTCTCGGTCAGGTCGGCTGTCGGTGACTTGGCGTAAACCGCCCCCGCCCCGCCCATGACCAAAATCAAAGCAATTAAAATTGTTGTCCGGATACCGGGTTTCATAATTAATAATTATTACCATTTTAGTCGGAAAAAGCAAGCCAAAAGCCGGACTGGCAGGAGAGAGAGTTGGGATTTATTTTGTCGCCAATAGAAAGGTTACGGTGCTGATAAATTGCATGGGGTCAACGGCCACGCCGTTGAGCTTGACTCCCCAGTGCAGGTGGGGGCCGCTGACCCTTCCGGTGGCACCGGACAACCCGAGGCGCTGCCCTTTGGCAATAAATTGACCGCAATGGGTCTCAATTTTGCTCAGGTGGGCATAGATGGTGAAAATGCCTGTGCCGTGATCGATGACCACCACGTTGCCGGAGTAAAAAAGATTTTGCGCCAGGCGCACGACACCTGAATTGGCGGCAAAAACCGGCGTGCCGACGGCAGCGCGAAAATCAACGCCATTGTGGTAGCTTTTCAGCCGTCCGTTGAATACACGCCGGTTTCCGAAAGGGCTGGTGATCTGACTTTCCATGGGTGGGCGGAAAGGGCCATGCCACAATCGGGTGTCACTTGAGTGGGCATAAATCATTTTGAGCCGGCGGGATTCTTTTGCGGCCCGGGCGATGCTTTGGCGACTCGGTGTGACCCGGGAGCCATCGACTTTCAGCACGTCGGTTTTGTGTTTGCCGCTTACAATTGTAATTGGCAGTTTGTGGGTGTGACGACCGGTGGCATTGGACCAGTTCAGGGTTATGATTTCAGGACCCGGTGTCGAACGGTAGGCAATGCCGATAATCGCAAAATAGGCTGTTTGCGGTTTGAGCGGGTGCGGATACAGTTTGTAGACGTGGTGCTCAAGGCGCAGCTGAATGCT
>JAOZPY010000116.1 GCA_029932495.1 Desulfobacterales bacterium | reverse complement strand
TGTGTCCATTTGGGGCGCCAGCGGATCGGTGGGCTAAATTTCAAGAACTCGTCGCCGGCTCCTCAAACAGCTTGAAATTTTTAACGCTCCCCGATCCGCTGGCTTGTTTCCCCAAATGGACAATGACGCTCAACCAAAACGCATATTGCGCTCAGTTTATCGCAGGTTGCCCAGACTTTTTGAGAACTTACAATTTTTTTCGCATATCGATAGCTCCTTGTTTCCAAAGCGATTATGGTGTAAAAAGCAGTCTGTTGTTTCATCGAAAGGAGTCAACCACTCGACAATGATAACCTTGCTGGATTACGGCGCCGGCAATGTCCGCAGCGTCATCAACGCCATTGAAAGCCTGGGGGAAACGATCAAAGTTGTTGTCGGCCCAGAGGATATCCTGTCTGCGGAAAAACTGGTCTTTCCCGGGGTGGGTGCATTCGGCAACATGATGCGTATCCTGCATGTGAAGCAGTTTGTTGAACCCCTGAAGGCATACCTGGGTGCCAACCGCCCCTTTCTGGGGATCTGCCTGGGACTGCAGGCACTGTTCGAGTACAGCGAAGAGGCGCCGGACATTAAAGGGCTCGGTGTCCTGGCGGGATCGGTCAAACGCTTTAACGTTGCGCTTTCAGTACCCCATATCGGCTGGAATGGGCTCAACATCAGGAAACCATCGCGGATTTTTGCCGGGCTTAAAGGTGATGAGAAGTTTTATTTTGTCCATTCCTATCATGTGGTCACCGCTGAGGATGGGGTTGTCCTGACGACAACCGATTACGGCTACGAGTTTGTCAGCAGCATCCAGAAAGGCAATCTGATCGCCACCCAGTTTCATCCCGAAAAAAGCGGCCCGTTTGGACTGCGCGTATTGCAGAATTTTCTTGATGCCGGTGCCCGGGAAACGCTGCCTTTAAAGGCAAAAGGCGGCACCCACCTGGCCCGGCGCATTATCGCCTGCCTGGACGTGCGCGCCAATGACCAGGGGGATCTGGTGGTTACCAAGGGCGACCAATATGATGTGCGGCACAAGGGAGCCGTGCGCAACCTGGGTCGTCCGGTGGAGTTGGCCAGACGCTATTATGCGGAAGGCGCTGATGAAATAACGTTTCTTAATATCACGGGCTTCCGGCAGTTTCCCCTGGAAGATATGCCCATGCTCGAAGTCCTGCGCAAGACCTCCCGCAATGTTTTTGTGCCGCTGACCATCGGCGGGGGTATTCGTGACTATGTGGACAAAGACGGCCGCAGTTACACCGCCCTGGAAGTGGCCGCCGAATATTTTAGATCCGGCGCTGACAAGGTGTCCATCGGCAGTGATGCCGTGCGAATAGTCGAGGATTACCTGAAAACCGGTGTTAAAACCGGCCGTAGCGCTATTGAGGAAATATCACGGGTATACGGCAACCAAGCGGTGGTCATTTCCATTGATCCGCGCCGGGTATATGTCAAGTCGCCCGATGGAATCCCGCATACGGTCATTGAAACGGCGCTGCCCGGACCCGCTGCAGAGCGCTATTGCTGGTACCAGTGCACTGTCAAAGGCGGCCGGGAGGGCCGGGAACTGGATGCCGTCACCCTGGCACGGGCGTGTGAGGAACTGGGCGCTGGAGAAATCCTGCTCAACTGCATTGACCGCGACGGGACCAATCTGGGATTTGATCTGGAATTGATCCGGGCGGTGACAGCGGCGGTTTCCATTCCTGTGATCGCCTCCAGCGGAGCCGGTGCTGTGGAGCATTTCTACGAAGTCTTCACCGCCACCGAGGCTGAGGCCGCTCTGGCGGCCGGAATTTTCCACCGCCGGGAAGTGCCCATCTCTGCGGTGAAGCGCTATTTGAGGCAGCGGGTGGAAATCCGGCCTTGACCCGGCCCGCGGCTGCATTGCCCGCAGCCTGTTGCAGCAAAGCGCAATTCTATCCGTTTTCGGAGGATCCTCCCTGCAGGTAGCCCAGGTCCAGCCGGGCTTTATGATTTTTTGTGCGTAAAATAATAGTTGATAACCGCCCGGGCAATTTCGGTCGATCGGATCCCCAGTATTTTTCCATGAACGCCCAAAACCCCAATGCAAATGGCATCCTCGCCACCGGGTGGCAGCGCATAAGCCGTGATCCAGTCATATTTAAAATTATCCCGGCTGTCATTGATGGTGCCGGTTTTAGCCCCCAGGCTGAATTGGGCAAACTTTTTTTTCCGGCGCAAGCGGCGATAGAATTTGCGAGCCGTTCCGTAACGCACGGCGTCGTTCATGAGGGCCTTGAGTGCCGTCGCTGTTTTGTTGTTCACCGGTGATGCCAGGGTCCTTCGGTCAGAGTGATACAGCACGTCGCCCGTTTTGTCCTGAATGGTGTTTACCAGCCGTGGTGCTGGCATATTGCCCCGGTTTACCGGTACGGTGGCCAGCAGGACGGCGTGCAGGGGTGAGATGCGGGTCTTTTTATTGAACCCCGATGCAATCTCAGCCAGTCCAAAATCATCCGTGGGGATTTCAATTTTACTGACAGCCACCGGAAGATCATAGGCAATGCGCCGGTTAAACAAAAATTTAGCGGCATAATCGCTCAGGACCCTGCGGCCGAGATCAAAGATTCCCAGTTTGCCGAAAACCGCATTGTTGGACGATGCGAAAGCATTGCGAAACCGTGTGTGGGAGATGTATTTCCCACTGGGGGTCTTTAACTGGTATTTATAAAGGGTGTGTTTGCCGCCCTTGAATGAAACCGGTTTGTTTGGATAATAGCCGGCGGCTTCCAGTGCAGCGGCGGCTGAAACAATCTTAAAAAGGCTGGCGGCCGGATAGTCCGCTCTCAGACACAGGTTGGCGGTATCATCCAGAGAATTGCGGCTGGCCATGGCCAGCACACGTCCGTCGTGCGGGTTTAATACAATTACGGCCGACTGCAGTGTTCTGGCACGGCCTAGCAGACGCAGGATGTATTTTTGCAGATCCGTATCAAGGAAAGTGTGAACCGTGTAAGCCGTGCCGTTCAGATTGGCCGTATATTGGTCGGACAGATGGTTTAAATCACCTGCGGCGCCGTTGAGCAATAGGGCCAAATCTTGCTGTGAAATTGTTGGCGCAGAAGTCTGCGGTGTGATTGGGGCGGGAAGCGCTGCGGGCGGGGGGGTGCGCCAGTAAGTATATAGCCGGACACCGGCAAAAAAAAGCAACAGCACCAGTGCCAGAGCAGTCCCGCAAAATGCCAGCAGCAGCGGCAGCCTTTTTCTCAGCTGTCGGCGCCTGGTTTTGCGCTGCAGTTTTTGCTGGTATTGTCTCCAGCCAGCGGTTTCGGATTGGTTCCATTTCATTGCAGCTGTGCCCTGATGTCGATTTTTTATTTTTGTTGCCGGCGACTATAAAAAGGCCATGCCGGCGTGTCAACCTTAACGTTGCAAAAGCCGGGTTGGCAGCCCTTATATTTTTGTAACCTCAAGCTAAAAATAGCTTGGGGATTGCAATTTATACTGTAACGGCCTATTATCTTTGGGGGTGATTATCCACTCATCGTCCGAATGGATGGAGCCGAACATGCAATTTCACCATGGCGGAATTTGTAAGGCAGAAAAACAGAGGTAATATGTATCATGTACTCATCCGATATCAAGCAATGTGCCCGGCAGATTGTCAAGGAGTCTTTGAACCGGATCTTGGCCGGGACTTATGACATCCCCTCATTGGCGGAAATGGAACATTTTCTCAGGGAAAATTTTGATCACACTTTTGATGAATATCAGGTTGCCCAGAAAATCAAGCGGTCGCATCCCACTTGGAATAAAGAACAGGTGGAGGGGGAAATTGAGCGCAGCCGGCGGCATTATGAAAATGAACTGCGGGTCAACTTGAGGGTCGCTGCTTTAAACACCATCGAGGAGATTGAAAACCTGATCATCAGTTTAAACAATGCGATCCGCGAATGGAAGGTGCTGAATTTATGACGATCGCCACTTTTTCACAACACCAACCCGGAGGCGCAGTATGCAGGCCCGAAAGATGGCGGCGAGTTGCCGTGGGCCTGTTTTGTCTGGTCCCGCTGTTTTTCAGCGGCTGTCTGGGGGGCCATTTCGGTGGACTGAAACACAGCTCCGAGGTCGCTCAGACCTTTGAAACCTTCCAGATCTATGAGGGCTGTCGCTATTACTACCTTAATCAGGAAAACAATCCTTATGCGGTGGTGGCCTTGCATAATCGCTATACCCTGACCGGCAAGATGTGGATTGAGTTCGATCCGCGGTCTGAAAAACTTGAAAAAATTGTCGATCTGGTCGAGGGGTTTCCGGTCAATTACTCGATTCCCTATGGTTCTTATCTGCAGGACCGTCAAGGCAATACGATCGGCTACTGGTATTCCAGCCTTCAGATGGTCGGGGTGCGGGTCGACAACGAAAAGAACACGGTTTTCATTCGCACTGAAACTCCCTGGTTGTGGGATGATTTGGATTCGAAATTTCGAGATTTGCGTCGGCCGGTGATTATTGCTTCGTCTCAGGCACCCGGCTGCCAGAAAAAGGATTGGAGCAACGACGTTGCGCGCTGACTGCCCTTTTTGTTATGAAACCATCAAGCAGCGGATTGCAGACCGCCTCGGATCGGTGGTGGCGGTTAAAGACCGCTTCCCGGTAACCGAGGGGCACCATCTCATTATCACCCGGCGACATACCGCAGACCTGTTTAGCATGACAGACGATGAAAAGCAGGATGCCATGGAGCTGATCACAAAGCTGCGACTGAAAATTTTAGACCAGGATCCTGCGGTCACCGGCTTCAACGTGGGCATTAACTGCGGATTGTCGGCCGGCCAGACAATTTTTCATGCCCACATTCATTTGATTCCCAGAAGAGATGGTGACGTCATTGATCCAAGGGGAGGCGTGCGGGGGGTAATTCCGGGTAAAATGGTCTACTAGGTAATATGGAAATTTTTGCCTGGGCGGTCACGGCATTGAAACCAAGTCGTGCTTTCGGCTGGTTATGCTCGGGAGCCATCCATTTTTTTTGCCAGCAGCCTGAGCAGATCCTCTCTCAGCCCGAAGGGCAGAAATTTGAAGAAGTCGGGCATCCTTTCTTCCCAGCGGTTAAATATGACTGCAGCCGCCGGTTTTTCCCAGGTCAACAAAAGATATAATTCATCTCTGATTTTTCTCCTCATTCGCATCTTTACTTTTTTTTCAACGCGTGTAATCTGGTTCAAGGCACTCTCAAACCAGTCATTGAGCTCGAGCAGATCCGGTTCTTTTATCTTCATGGGCGCTTACCGTACTTTTTTTACAGGGCTGTGAACAGGCGCTTTTCTACTAATTATAGAATAGCATAATTGCAGTCGAAGATCAAAAAAATTGAGGCTCTGGACCCGATAACATTTCATCATGCCGGCCAGCGCGAAAATGATGTGAAAATTTAATGTAAGGATCCCATTCCTTTTAACGACTTCAAAACTAAAGGCCGGGAGAAATCCATTTCGGTTTCTTTAATTAAAGGCCTGTAACCGGGCGGCGTCTGGCCGGCAAGATTTGACAAACGGCTCGGGCATTGCCCCGAATGTTGCTAAATTGGAAAATGGCAGAGGATCATGGTCGTGCTTCATCCCGACGGCAATCCGCGGGACATGAAAACCATGGTGGGTGCTTTGGCGGCGAAATTATAAAAAAACTAAAGCCAAAGCCCTGATCAGCCGATATATGTATAGAAAAGCTGTGCGGCAATAAGGGCGCGGTGGGGAGAGTGATCACCGCCGCGCCATTTACCCTTTCCGGTACTTTCCCGGCTGTTCAGGGATAAACGCCGTCGGGCAAGAATTGAAAATGCAAAAGGTAATTAAAATATTTGTGCTGGCAGCGGTTTTGCTGGTGGCAGCGTTTTTTGCAAACTACTATGGAATTGTTTCGATTCCGTGGCTGGACCTCAACTCCGTTCCCACATATGGGGACGATGCCAACCATACCAATGACGCTGTTCTGAAAGTATTTGAATAGCAGCGCCTACCGCACTCCTTATCTCCCACTGCTTTATATTGGTGAAGGTTTTTCCATGCTATTGGGAAAAATACAGCATATTGACAGCCCTGGCCGTCTTCGATATTGCTGTGGGTGTCATCCGATTCCAATACTATAACACCGCACAAGCAAGCGATTTTGTGTCCATCCTGGAGATGCGCCCATGCAGCCTGACGAAAACAGTGGCCTGAAATTTGAAAAAGAAATCATTCGTTCACGGTTCATTCACCCGGACGGGCGGCAGGTTGAAGGCATAATTGAAGTGCGGATCAATCCGGTAACCGGCCGTACCAGCCGCATTGCCTTCAACCGCTCCAAAGAAAAAGAGATCGGCACCGAACGTCTGCCGGCGCCTCCTCCGGATGCACAGAAAACCGACACCTGCCCTTTTTGCCGGCCCCAGGTGTTTGAGCAAACACCGCGGCTTGCCAAAGACCGGTTTGACAGGGCAAGGCTGGAACATAAAGCGTCACTTCTTTTCCCGAACCTGTTTCCTTACGGGCGTTATTCGGCTGTCAGCTTGTTTGACAATTCCCACTTTGTGGAAATTGGCAAAGCATCCCTGGATTCTTACACGGACAGTTTTATCAACTGTCAAAATTTCCTTGCATCCCTGTTTAAAAGCGACCCGGATGCAATTTACATGGCGATCACCCAGAATCACCTGCCGTCTGCCGGCGGCTCCTTGGTGCACCCACACTTGCAGGTACACGCCGATCGGATTGCCACCAATCACCACCGGTTTTTGCGCCGGCGCTGTGCCGCCTACCATACCCGCAGCGGCCGGCGGATTTTTTCTGATTACCTGGCCAGTGAAAAAGAACGGCAGCAGCGCTACATTGGAAAAACTGGTGACTGGCACTGGTTGGCTGCTTTTGCTCCGGAAGGCTTTTTTGAAATCTGGGCAATTTTGCCCGGGCAATTTTCTCTGTTGGCACTTGATCATGGGCAGTGGCAATCCCTGGCCCGGGGAGTTCTGAATACCCAGCGGTTCTACCGCAGCCTGCACCGTAATGGATATAATTTCGGGCTGCTATGCCAGGAAGACGGACACGACGTAATGGAACTGCGGGCGGTCATCCTGGCACGTTCCAATTATGCTCCCTGGGTTCGTAATGATCATACTGGCTATGAGATCATGCTCGGGGATATGACCACTTTCAGCGCTCCGGAAAAAACCGCTGCAGCGGCACGGCCTTTTTGGGATGGATAAGACACCTGCGAGATGTCATGGAACGGCTAGATCACCAGTGACAGAAAAAGGATGATAAAAAGCGAAAAGGAAAAAGATTCAACTAATTCCACAATGATTTCATTTAGCAGCGGCAAACTGCCCCCCTTATCGAAGCCCGTCAGCAGTCCTTTGACAAATTCGGACACTGAAAAGCTAATGCTCGGTGGATTTTATTTCCTCGCCAATGTTATCGGCAGAAAAAAAGAAAACTTGAGCTTTTTTGG
>JAOZPY010000115.1 GCA_029932495.1 Desulfobacterales bacterium | reverse complement strand
TGTCTTCAACGGATTGGATCGACTCGCCGTTGACCCCGGTGATGATATCCCCGTTTCGTAATCGCATTTTTCTGAAAAGGGCATTGGGTTTAATGCCGGTAATGGAAATGCCGGCCGGCTGCCCACTTTCAATATGCGGCCGCAGGGTCGCCTGCTGCATGAGTTGGCCCAGGTTTTCCATGGCCCGTTGAATCTGTTCGCTCTTCAGCCGAATTTTGCGGGAATACCGTGAAACCGGCAATTTTTTCCCCATCACCAACCCCGGCGGCTGGGAAATTCTTCTGGTCGGCCGTCGGCTTGCCCGGCTGCTGAGTTCCTCCATGGCCAGGATCTCATCGTGACCGTTGACCGTTAGAACCACCTTGCCCCTCAAGATCAGTTTGACAACCGCATCCTGCACCGTATCGCCGGCCCGGTACAGGTCCTGCCGCCGGGACTTGATATCCTCAATAACCGCATAGGCATCGCGTGCCTGGCCGGTGACCGTTCCCCAAAGTTTTAATTTCAAATCGGTTTGTTTCAGTTTCTCAAGGTCCACCGCGATCGCTGTCGGGGCCGGTGCCTCCCGGCTGGAATTGAAAATATTACGGGCCAAGATGGCCCTGTAAGCGTCAAATGGCGGGGGCGGGGGCGGCTTGACAGTCGGTTCGGCCGGCTGGGAGCTGGCAGTCGAAACCGCCACGGAACCCAGACGTGCGCTGAACAACAGGTAAAACCCGTTGACACACAGATAGATGCCGGCAGTGACCAGCAGTAAATTGATAATGGTAAAATAACGATTTGTCATCAGCTTAATTTAAGGACAGCCCGGGGTCGTCCAAAGTGCCTCCGATTTTAAACCCGATGGCCTGGCGCCCGGTTTTTACCCCTTTTAGCAGACCGGCCGGCAGACTGTTTTTGATTTGGGCCATAAGAACATGATGGGGCGTCACACTTCCCTTAAGATTTAAGGCCCGCTGACCGCCCAGGTCCCCCAGACCAATGGTGCCCGATATTTCAGCATCCAGCTGGTTGCCCTTCAAACGGCATTTTTGAACTGTCAAAGTTTCGTTTTTCAGCGCTACCGATGCGTCAACTGCCTTAAACTCCAGAACCTGTTGATTGAACAGGGGATCGGCCAGTTCCAGCCGGCTGTCGGTCACCGTCAAATGCGCGGTCAGCGACCGGGTGCGGCCGGCAGTGCGATAGGTAAATTCTCCTGCCAGCAGGCCCGAAATTTTTTGAGGTATCAAACGCTTCAGCGCTGTGATGCGCTGCAGCTCAATGCCAGCCATTCGGCAGTCAACAGTCTGCCGGCCGGGATGACCGACCGGGTTCAATTGCGCCTGCCCGTTTAATCGGCCGGCATAGACACGGCTTTTGAACTTCACTTTGGTCCGGCTGCCAACCAGCGACAGCAGATCAGGGGTAACCTTCACCGTATCCAGATCCAGCAGCGTTGCACCCCGGTACAGGATGTTGACCTGATAAAGCTTAACGCCCGGCGGCAGCAACGGTTTCAATTTGGCGATGGCAAAGCAAATGTCCGGGTGAATCTGGTTCAAGCGCTCGGTCAAAGCTATTTTCAGCGCCGTTGACGGGAAAAGGATATAGAGAAAAACCAGGGTGACCGCCAGGACGTAAAGGGTGAACCAAACGCCTTTGCGTTTTATTTTAAAATCAAATTTCAACCGTTTGCACCTGTAAAATCGCGTTGATGAGTCCCTGCTTTTTGTCCTTTTTGGAAATGGCGATCTTCTTGATTTCAACCATGTTGGCGGATGTCTCCACCCCGTAAAGATAGCGTGTCAACTGCTCCAGGGTAATGGCTTCCAGCTTCATTTCCACCCGTGAAATTTTGTAGGGACTGTTTTTTTCAGCTTTCCTCGATGGTTTCATGTAGCTGATGCGGTCCTTGATACCGGTCTCTCCGGCCAGTCGATCCAGAAACGAAAACAGGGTAAAGCCCTTGGGCCGTTGTTGAAAACGGGCCAAGGACAGCTTCGCCTTCTGGTTGATGGTCAGATATTGCGATTGAAGCTGCCGCATTTCGGTCAGCATGGCGCTTTTAACCTGCAGACTCCTTCGCAAATGCTCGGTGCGGCTGAAAAAAGGATAAATGATAAGGCGCGCCACAATAAATACGAAAATGACGCCCGTCGCCCCAATGATGGCATAACGCTCGCGTTTGTTCATATTTTTAAGGTTGAAAATTTTTAAAAACCTGTCCATGCTGCCGCGGGTCCTCTGTTGCGAATTTACAACTCCGCCTTGAGTTGAAACCGCACCTCTTTACCGGAACGGTCGATATTGGCGGAGCTGATGGTGACTTTCTTAAAAAAATCTATCTTCTCAAGCTGGTTTTTAATTTCATCAACCGCCTTGAATCCATCGGTCTTGCCGGAAATCAGGACCGTTTCGGCAGAAATTACCAACCGGCTGACATCAATGGGCACCGAGACCGGAATGCTCTGGCTGATCCGGTTCAAAATATCGATGCTGCGAATGTGGGTGGTCGTTTCAGCCTGCAGCACGGCATTGTTTTTTGCCTGGCGCACATTGATCTGCATCTGCTGGTAGGCATCCTGGATCCGCTTAACCCGCGGGAAGGTGGCTTTAAAAATACCGGTGATCTGCTGGTCCAGCCGACTCAGCTGCCGGTTCAAGGTGTAAGATTCAATCGCCACGTTGATCACCAGCAAAGCCAAGACCGCTGCGGCTAAAATCCCGCTTTTGATCAGATGGGTTTTATGTTTGGCCACAAACTTTCTGGCGGCAAATTGGCCCCGGTGAAAATTCAGACCATCATAGCCTTCAATGGCCGTTATGGCCAGGGCCAGGGCCCCATCCAGCAGGGCCGCATTCCACTTCCGGCTGTCCGGGCTGTCATCGGCGATGGCCAGCCTTTGGTTAAGATTCAAAGCCTTGGCTGGAAGATTCAGGATTTTGGCCAGCCCATCTTCAACATCGTCATCCTTGGAATCCTTGCCGGTCACCACCAGATCCAGCGGATGGAATTCGGTGTCCGCATTATCCCCATAAGCCGCCAGAGTATGTCGGATCATGCTGCAAAGCACTTTAATTCGATCCGCGCCTGCTTCGGCGGGGTTGGCAAATGAACGGATCAGTTTCACCTGACCGCCGGCAATAACAAACAGGGCGCTGGAATGCTCTCCGATTTCAATTGCCAACCGGTCTTCGCCGGGATCTGCTTCAGCAGCCAAGCAAAGGGCTGCCGGCAGGCCACCGACAGTAATAATTTCCGGATCAACATCAATGCCGGACAGGGCTTCAATAAATGGATCGAGCCGTTGTCGGGGAAGCGCCACTGCAAAAATATCGCTCTGGTCCCCTTGGCCGGCGGCGCTCAGTTGAATAAAATCAATAACCAGTTCATCGGCCGGATAGGGCAGAATGGGCTCCAGCTCAAAAGGCAGCACCAGTTGGATTTTTCTGGCATTCTTAAACGGGATACGCAGATTGCGATAGGAAAAATGATCGGCGGATATGGCCACCACGCAGTCACAGCCTGCAGGATCGATTTCCTCGGCCAGGCTCTGCAAGGCGGCCCGGAGGCCGCTCTGAAAATCCTCAGCACCTGAAATCGGACGATGGGCATGTGCAGTTATCCGCTTTTCCCGCAATCCGGATTCCACCAAGACCGCAGCAACGGAGGTGTTGCGAATATCAATGCCCAAAACTTTTCTGCTCATAGCGCTTTATCCGATGAACTATTGGATCTGCCGGTTTAAAATCCGGCATGTCCATTTTCCGGTTTTTGCATTCTGCAACCGCTGAACCACCGCAGTTGCGGTCAGTCGGGTCTCATTGAGCACGGCCTCGGCAACAACGCGAAACACGTCGCTGGAAGTGGCAATCAGCCTGGAGTCAATTCCCAGCCCCCTGAAGCCCGCAATATTTTCAGGCCATTTAGAGCTTGACAGGTTCGGCGAATTTTTTTCTTCAGTCATCTGCTGCCGATATTCATACAAGGCCTGCGCCAGATCCACGCTTTCGGACGGCAGCAGGGCAGCCAGCACCGGCAGATCCGCGGTGTTGATATTAATCCGCCCCGGCCAGGTATAGCCGGAAGCACCCGTGGGGGTCATTCCGTACACGGTCATATATCTCTCCAGCCCGGGTTGTTCCCCGCTGCCGTAAAACATCCCCGGGGTAATGCCTTTGATCAGCAAAAGTTCATTGAGATCTCGAATCGGTCCGTTACGACAGGCATAAGACGGATCGAGATCTTCATAATAGCTGGACTCCGCACCGCTTAAGCCCGTGGTGGCATCGTCGTCATGGCTGTCAAGCCAGTCCTTAACCGAATTAACGATGGCGACCGGATCTTGATCCTCCTTTATTTCATCCGCGTTGCCGATATAACGCAAAAACCGATCCCACAGCAGGACCTGGGCGGCATTGAACTGCCGGCTGTCCGGAAACGTCACCAGGGCATTGACCTGGATGCGGCTCAGTTCGTCGCTGATCACAACCGTCAGTCGGCCCTGCTCGAAGGCCAGTTCCTGCAAGATTTCATTGATTTTTTCCGGATTGGCCCAGTCCTCCTGCAGAGAATCGAAATTGGATTCCATTTTATCCTTGACCAGCAGAGCCATGGCCGCATGAATTCCGGAAACTGCCATTTGCGACAGTGTCGCCCGATCGCGCACGGCTGCCGTTGAAAGCACCTCGAAGCGTGCCCGGCGGTTGTACTCCAGCGCAGCGGCCACCAGAATCGTGGTGATCGACAGGGTAATCAGCAGGGCAATGCCGCGATTACCCTGCAGTATATTCAACACGTTGCGCATGTTATATCCAGGCAATGGCGCCACGCCGGAAAAAGCGGCTCCCAATCATTGCATTTGCCGTGGTTGGCGGTTTCCTGAAAGATCGATTTTACAAATTGCTCATGGTTCGATCCTTCGCCGCCAAACCGGAAGCCGAACCGTGGTTTCAAATTTATCGACATTATCATTGTCGCCGATTTCAAGCACAATGGTGATGGCCGTCGGCGTCGCGTATCCGAACTGCGGGGATTCGGAATCCCACTGCTCGAATGCATCACCCTGTTCATCATAATACTTGAATGCCAAGGATTTGACATGCTTGCACAGAACCGGATCCGCACTCTTTTCTTCGAAGGATGGGTATGGATACAAGTGGTCTGCACGTTTCAGCTCGGGCTGACCGTCGTTCTTGGCGCTGACGTAGTACACGATTTCCGCGATACCCTGCCGTGCGCTTTTTTCAAACGGTACATGGGCCCGGCTGGTAAAACGTAAAGTTGCAAAACCTGTGCCACCAACATCGGTTTCGCTGCCCACCACCTGATACATGTCAGGAGGTGTATCCATGGTCGGCGGTTTATAGAGCGGCGGCTCGTTGATGTAAATTGCCCCAAGGTCCAGCGTCATACGCTCCAGACAGTTTTTTGCCATATCATAAGTCCGGATGCTGCGGTCCAACCACCCGGTGGAGGAAAATACGGTATTAAACGAGGCCATGATGGTGGTCAGCACGATGGCCAGAATAACGATTGCAAGCAGGATTTCCACCAGGGTAAAGGCGGCGGCCGGATGCCGGATACCCCATAATGGTTTTAAGTTTCCTGCCGCCCCGCCTGCAGAATCCGCCAAAGGTGGATAAGTTTCCACTTCACGACAACAAGCTGCACCGAATGCGCTCGCAGGCTGCTTCGAGGTGAATGAGCGTTCGCTATTCATATTTCCAAATTTGTATATTGGCAAAGCATCCGTTCCGTATCGTTTACGGCCTTTCAAACAAATAGGTTCTCAAGCTGTAGGAGTACTCATCATTGTTATAGGAGATGATAATATCGATGCGCTTCAAATCCTGCCCGGCTTCACCCAGCGCCTCCACCCCAGCGTCGCGGATTGAAATGCTGTAACGGTATCCCGCAAACGCATCTCCGAAATCACCCGTTTGTCCATCGCTCATTTCCGTTGCGGCGGCCTCCAATTGGGCCAGTTTGCCTGCCGCCAGCAACGGAGCCTGGGTGTAAAACCGCGTCGCCGTGTTCATGGCCAGGGTCTGCGCCTGCATTCGGTAGACACTGACCAGCACAATGGCCATAATGGCCATGGCGACCATGACCTCCAGCAGGGTGAATCCCTGTGCCCGCCGGCGGCAATGGGTGGCATCAATCATCGAAGCTGGCATATTTTTCAAAAACGGTAACATCACTGAGAAATGGTTCGATCAGCAAACTCCGGTAGGTTTCATCCTCCTGCAGATGAATCAGCACCTTGTCAGCGTAACCGGTCCGGTAAAAAGTTATCTGTGCCAGGCCTGAATTTTGCTTTCCCTTACGGGCAAATTCAACATCCACCAGGTGAACACCGGCCGGCAGGGTATAACTGTTGTTCAAGGCCGCCTGCTCAAGCTCCTCGGCTGTCATCGCCGCGCTGGATTCCCAAATCCGGCCGATATCCAGATCCAGGTTCAAACTGTATCGCCGGCCGTTGCGCACGGCGTTTTCCCTCAACATGGAAATTTTGCCGATCAACCAGCGGGTGCTCTTGTTGGCATCATCTACAAACGGATTGCCCTGCAACCGGGGCAATGAAAAAAAAAGCATAATGCCCATCAGGGCGATGACTACAATCAGCTCGATGAGGGTAAAACCGGCATTACGGGCCGCAGCTCTGAAAACCACGGCCCATGGCGTGCCTCGCCGAACACGATCCGGTATCCCTGCCATTGGGCCCATGACAGCTCCCATCACCTTGCTGACATCGCTATTCGATATCCCAGTTGTTGACATCCTTGTTTTCGTCTTCCCCACCGGGCACCCCATCGGCCCCGTACGACAGGATGTCAAAATCGCCTTTCAGGCCGGGGGACAAGTATACAAAGTCATTCCCCCAGGGATCTTTGGGAACCCGGCCCTTTTCAAGATAACCGCCTTTTTTCCATTTTTTCGGGATCACGCCGGTCTCCGGTTTTTCGACCAGTGCCTGCAGGCCTTGTTCGGTACTCGGATAAACGCCGTTGTCAAGTTTGTACAATTTCAAGGCGGTTTCCAGGTTCTGGATGTCCAGTTTGGCCTTCACCTGCTTGGCTTCTCCGGGTCGGCTCATTATCTTGGGTGCCACCCACATGGCGAGAATTCCCAGAATAATGATCACCACCATCAGTTCAATCAGCGTAAATCCCCGCCTGTCATATCTCAGTATTGGCCACATTGCCGCAACTCCTTGTGCTGTATTTTGATAAACGCGCCCAAGGCCTTATGAACGACTTTGAGCATTCTGGAATAAAGATTGCCGGAATGCTGACGCCCTCTTAGCGCCCATCACCGGGTACTTAACGGATCAATTGGTTCATTTCAAATATCGGCAGACAGATAGATAAAACAATAAAGCCGACGATAGCGCCCATTACCAGAATCATAACCGGTTCCAGATACGATGTGAAGCGCATAATGGTGATTTCCACCTCTTTTTCAAATACATCT
>JAOZPY010000114.1 GCA_029932495.1 Desulfobacterales bacterium | reverse complement strand
CGTGGGCCCCAGGGAAGCCGCGCATATCGCCGGATTCCTCAAGGCCAGATAAACCTTAACGTTGCATAAACAACATGGCAACAGGTAACCAATGGTTTGGTATTATCATTCATATCACAATTGGAACACCATTTTGAGGATATCCCATTGGGTGAATTCAAAGGATGGGGTCTTTTTATGCCATGTTATTTACCCTCCGACTTTTGCAATGTTAAGGTAAATGGGAATATGATGTACTTCCTGTAAATGACAAAGTAAGCTTTGTCTGCCGGGAAGCAAAACACTAACTTTGTCGCTAAATATCAGGGAGGTTGTATGTTACTAATCGGTGAAAGCTTAAATGTTATTTCCAAAAAGATCGGCCGGGCATTTAAAGAACAGGATCCCAAGCCGATCCAGGAAGAGGCCCTCTTCCAGCGGGAAAAGGGTATGGATTATATCGACATCAACCTCGGTCCGGCCAAAAAGAATGGACCTGAGCTCATGCCTTGGGTCATTCAGACAGTCCAGGAAGTTGTCGATGACATTCCGCTGGCATTGGATACATCCAACATCGATGCCATTGAGGCCGCCCTCAAGGTATACAAGGAAACGCCGAAGCCCCCGATCATCAATTCCATCATGGTGCGTCCGGAACGTTACGAGAAGATGGTTCCCATTGCAGCGGAGCACAATGCGGATTTTATCGCCTTGATGTGGGGACCCGAGGGCCTGCCGCGTGATGAGAATGAACGGGCCGCTTTGTGCGTCGAACTGCTTTATTTCGCCAATGAGGCCGGCATTCCCAATGAAAAGATC
Organism: Desulfobacterales bacterium; assembly: GCA_029932495.1. GTDB lineage: Bacteria > Desulfobacterota > Desulfobacteria > Desulfobacterales > JAFDCJ01 > JAFDCJ01. The sequence continues at coordinate 6,725 of JAOZPY010000114.1, read as the reverse complement.
TGGGTGGACGGCATTGTCACCCCGGTCAATATCCAGCAGCCCCAGGCCTTGAGCCTGATGGCGTTCCAGGGCATGCTTGAGGAGATTGCACCGGGAGCTTTGAGTACCTGCGGGCTTTCCAACATTTCAAATGGGCCGCCGGATCATTTGCGACCCATTCTCAACCAGACATACATGGTGATGCTGCAAAAATACGGCATGTATTCCGTAATCGCTGATCCGCGTGACGATCAGCTCATTGACATCGCCAAGGGAAAACGCCAGGACATCGTGGACCTGATCTACAACTCGATGGACGGAAATACACCGGATATGGATTCGTTGTCCAAAGAAATGCAGGGCTACGCTAAGACCGTGGACGTTATTCTTGGCCGAACTCTGTATTCGGATTCGTGGCTCGAGCTGTAAAACCGCAGTCCCGGAGATTGCTGGAAAAAGCCTCGCCCCCAGGGGCGGGGCTTTTGTTTAGGTTCGTTGTCCGTTGCATTTTTATTGCCGGGCGAAGTGGTGGATTTTTCTTTATCAACGGACAATGGACGACGGACAACGGACCGCAGGCAACAATTTGATTGTTCATCGCCCTGATGGAAACAGGCCGGATGGTATGTGGAAACGAAGGAATGAGAGATTATGCCCCGCATTGACGATTACATCAACGCCTGCAAGATTTCCGTTGAGAAATTAAGCCGGCAGCCTTTTGAAACCATCCTCAAACGTTCCGGGTTCAAGGCTGTGGCTGCCGATACCCTGGAAGTGCCGTTTCTCAACCGTGTTTACCGGCTGACCTACCCGCAGTTCGAATTTGAGGACCCCGCAGAAAACGAGCGGGAGATCCCCTTGCAGGAGCAGGTGTTGATCCTGCATTACCTGGCCGCAGACGAAATCCCACCGGTCAGCGGCCACTGGGTATCCTACCGGGAAATTTCCGGCGCATCCTTTTATTTCGGGGCTTTTGTAAAACGGGCCATTGATCCGTTGAAAAATGTTTTTGGCCATGATGCCGCCGGGCTTTCACGGGCGGCTGAAAAGCTGCAGATGAAAAAAATTGACAGCGGCGATGTCGGCTTTGAACTGCGGGTCCTGCCTGCGGTACCGTTGCAACTGGTCCTGTGGACCGGCGACGATGAATTTCCGGCGGAAGCCAACATTCTTTTCGATCAAACCATCGGACGCATCCTTTCGCCGGAAGACGTGGCCTGGCTGGCCGGAATGCTGGTCTACCGCCTTATGGCCCTTGCGCGCTAAGTCCCTTCAAAATCCCACCGCAGAGCTCGAAGAGAGCGCAGAGAAAAAAATATATATCGACTTCACCGGGCTGTCCCTCAGCGTTCTCCGCGAACTCTGCGGTTAAGGTAAAAACTCGAAACACGCAGCCGTAGATGCACGATGCAAATGTTAATTCTATGCCTCTCTATTGAAATTCCCCCTGCTCTCTGTTATCCTTGACAAAAGGCAGGATCGTGATGAAAATTTAAGTATCAGATGTCGCTGACCCACGATTTTTTTCAGTACCCCTCTTTTTTTTCTTGGATTCAGGAGACCGGTAACATTGAAAGTAAAATCCAAAGCCCTTGAAGTCAACCTGGCCGATTACCACGTAGAGGTCGCGGTGGATCCGAAATATGCCGTCCTGCAGGATACCATGGCCAGGTATTTCGGGCTGACCGAGGGGCTGAATACGTTTTTAAAAGAGCTGTCCCATCCCTATCGCAACTGGCGTTTTATCGTGGCTGAAGCGCGCAAATATTCCCTGGGGTATTATCACCTGATCCGTCGCCATCCCCAGGGACCGGAGGCGGCCGGACTGTTGATGGATATTTTTTTTGAAATCATCGAGTCGGCGACAGAACCGGAAGTCCAGTCGGATGCGGTCGATAATCTTCTGCTGTTCGTTCAAAAAATCGTAAAGGAATCCGGCGATGCCATCGAGGCGTTTCTAGATGTCACCCACGGTGCTTTCAATCGCATTCACGATCTTGACGACGACCTGTTCTCGTTGTTTGTCCACAGCTATTACGGCATCAACCGGCTGGCAGCCGCCTGCCGGGAGGCAACATCAGAAGTTAAATGCGATTTTACGGCTGTCAACCGGTTGCTGTTAAAGTATCTGCTTCACAGTTATGATTACTGGCTAAAGGAAGAAGACCCATGGCAGTGGTTTAAAAAAGAAGCGCAGGAATTCGATACGCCCAAAAGTTTCAATGATTTTTTTTCATCCATATCCCATGACCAGTTTAAAAAGTGGCGGCAGCAAGCCGAGCAGAGCATGCTGAACACCCCTATTGATTCTGTTGATTTGCTCAACCGACTGCTGGAGTTGCCCGGTTTTTTCCAGATTGTTGATACCTACCGGCAGATCCCCCGGCGCTTGCTCCGGACAGAAACCAACAACGGCCGCGCCCGTCATTTCAAACTGATTTTTCTTTTCCATATTATGAATATTGCCGGCCTGGCACTCATCCATGAGGAAACGCTGCGCGACATCAACCTGACCCTGGCCTGGATTATCGAGAATGAAAATTACCGCAATATTGAAAACCTGATCCACAAAACCTTTGCTATTTTAAAGGAGCAGGCACGTACCTATCCTGCAACGGCACTCAATTGTGTGCTGAACATGGGCAAAGGAGTTTACAACACCGATGAGATCGATCTGGTCAATTTTTTCATTGACTCGGTCATCGACCTGGGATTCCAGGCACCGATGCTGGAAGGGGTGGACAATGACTGGAAAATAAAAGTCAACAGCACCCATATCCTGAATATTCGAACCTGGCTGGAAATCATCGAAGTTAATCCGAAATGGTCGACCCGGCTGCTTTCGGGCCTGATTATACATCTTTCCCTGCGCGGCGTGTTTATCAAGGACATTGATCTGTTTCCGCGCGATATCACCCGTTTTTTAAACAGCGGCATCGCACCGGTTTACAATCTGGCCAAACAGCTCACACGACTTTTCCCCGCTTTTTTCAATGACATCGGCGCGGAGGGACGGCTGCGGGAGATATCCACCCGGATTGATGAAATCACCCACCGCCGGGACAGGCTCATTCATTTTTTGCGCAAACAAAGTCACGTGGAAAGCAGCAACCGAATCGTCCCGTTCATGGAAGCGACCCTTCAGTTCTGGCAGACCCGTGATAAAACCGGATTGAAGCCATTCGTTCCTCCCGCGATATACGAAGAAATCCAGACCCACGGACCGTTTATTGACGGTGTTCACCAACTGATGATCCACCTTGAAAAATGCGGCTTCAACACCCCGGCTGATTTTTTTGCAGTCTCCGAAACTGAAATTAAAAAGCGGCTTGAAACCGTCACCGACGTTGCTGACATTGACCGCCAGCGGGTTGCACTGGCCCTCAGTTTTTATAAACTGTTGCACCAGAAATACAGTTTCGACTATCGCGAACTGGGAAGCTATCTGGCCCAGCTTAAAACTGAGGCCCTGCCGGATTTACAGCGGGTGGAGGAGGCGCTGGCGGAGCCGGATCGCAAACGACGGCAGTTCATGCTGTTGGAATATCTTGAAAAATTGCAAGGCATCATATTATCGGAGCAGTCATTTGAAATCCTGGAAAATATTTACAAGAAAAGACACATTACCATTGACATTCCTTCCATGTACGGCAGTTATCATGAGATGAAATTCGATTGTCTGGGGCTGACTTTTCGGCTGGAGACCCTGGTCAACGTACTGTTTGAGGAACTCATCCGTGATATTGATCTGAGCCTGATTACCAAGGCCACTTTTTATCAGATATACAGTTTGTTGCGTCTTTTCAACAAGGCCCTGGCTCTGGACGGAATCTCTTCGGTTGAATTTGAGCGTCAGCTGGAGTTTTTGGCCCATTCACTGGAGGTCAAGGGTTTTACCCAAACCCAGTACCTGGATATTTTCAAAGGGTTCGCCCAGGCGGTCAAGAACATTATCCACGATAATTTCCACAACATTCACGGCCAGAACCTCAGTCGCATTTTATCCCAGATTCCCGCCGATCAGATTCTGTCGAAATTTCTCCCCCAGGAAAAGCTGACGGATCACGAGAAGCTCCAATACAGGGTTACTGAAATCTTTTTCCGCGAACAAATCGCGCTTTCCCTGGGACTCCAGCAACTGGATCTGTTTTTAAGCCGGATCCTTTCCACGTTGTTTCAACAGTCGTATAAACTGCCCAAAGACCAATTGCATCGGCTGCTGCTTTACGATCCATACAACGCCATGACCCCGATTGATTCGGCCAACAGCCGGGTGACCAGCATTATTCAGTTGGGCAACAAGGGGCTGAACATGGTCCTGCTGCGAAATTTAGGCTTTCCGGTGCCTCCCGGATTTATTATCACCACCGAGGTGTTTCGCTGCCGGGATGTCATCGACAGCTATCCGGCGGCAACGCAAAATTTCAGAGAACAGGTGCTCCAGAATATTAGCGGCCTGGAAAAGGCCAGCGGAAAGATTTTCGGCAATCTCCAAAACCCGCTGCTGTTGTCCGTGCGCAGCGGCTCATCGATTTCCCAGCCCGGCATGATGGATACCCTGCTGGATGTGGGCAACAATGAGGAAATTACCGAGGGCATTGCCGCCCGGACCGGCAACCCCTGGTTTGCATGGGACAATTATCGCCGATTTTTGCAATGTTACGGCATGGCCCGTGGGCTGAAACGCGATGACTTTGACGCCATTATCAGTGCATCTAAAAGGCAGCTGGGTATCCCTTTTAAAAAACAATTTACCGGTGGCCAGATGAAGCAGGTGGCCCTGGCCTACAAGAAAATGATTCGTGATGCCGGCATTGAAATTTTAGAAGACCCCCATGAGCAGCTTTATATGGCCATCCAGACGGTGCTGGATTCATGGGAATCCCCCAAGGCCCGGACTTACCGCAAAATTATGGGGATATCCGACGATTGGGGAACCGCCGTCACAGTGCAGGCCATGGTGTACGGCAACATTTCCGCGCAATCCGGATCAGGAGTGATTTTTACCCATAATCCCCGCTGGTCGGGGGATACCCTGAAGCTGTGGGGAGATTTTACCATCGGCAACCAGGGAGAAGATGTTGTTTCCGGACTGGTGCAGACGAATCCCATCTCAATTTTTCAGCAGGAAATTGAAATGCGTGAAACCGACATCACCCTGGAAACCCATTTCCCGGAAATTTATCGGGCCCTGAGAGATTGGGCCCACAACCTGATTGACAACCAGGGCTGGAGTCCCCAGGAAATGGAATTTACCTTCGAGGGCCCTTCCGTTGAGAACCTGTATCTGCTTCAGACCCGGGATATGACCATCCGGGAGCGGCGAAAAGTGCTTACCTTTGAACTGGATGATCGCAGCAAGGCCGTCTATCTGGGCCATGGAATCGGTGTGAGCGGTGGGGCTATGAGCGGGCGGCTGGTGTTTAATCTGGTGGAAATCGAAAACTGGCGTATCCTGGAACCTGAAACCAATTTGATTCTGGCCCGGGCGGATACCGTGCCGGATGACATCCGGGAAATACATGCGGCCGACGGCCTGCTGACAGCCCGCGGCGGATTGACCTCCCATGCAGCTGTTGTGGCGCACCGCCTGGGTAAGACCTGCGTGGTGGGCTGCAGCAACCTGCTCTGCGATGAGCAGCAAAAAAGATGTACCTTCAACCAAGTCAATGTAAAATCCGGTGATTTTATCAGTATTGACGGTCAGGAAGGCTCCGTTTACAAGGGATTGATCAGGGTGAAGGAGGCGTAAGTAAAAAAAGGGTACAAGGTACAGGGTACAGGGTGCAAGGCTCAAGGTTCAAGGAGGCGCTGCGCGCCAGGTGCAGGGCAAACCGCCTTTGGCGGGCTATCGGGCCAGGAGGCCAGAAAGCTTGAAGGCTTTTTATTTTAAAGGATGCAATCCTTATTTAAGCTTTCCAGCCTTCCAGCTTCATAGCTTTCCGGCTTTTCAGCTTTGGCGATTGAACCTTGAACCTAGAGGCAAAAAGGGGGAGGAAGTATGTCAACTGATCATCTGAAGCTGGGTATCAACGGATTCGGCCGCATCGGCAAGCTTACCGTCTGGCATCACGTGGCGCGAAAGTTCTTCGACGAGATTGTTGTTAACATTGGCCGGCCGGCCGGTGTGTCTCTTGAGGATGTGGCCCATTACGTGGAGCGGGATTCGACTTACGGCTGGCTGCATGGATACCTTTACGGCCATCAGGGGCTGCCGGTGATTGAGGAGCTGGATGAAGCTAGTGGATCCATGCGCATTGACGGCGTAAAAGTCCATTTCTTGCAAAGCCACCGCAACCCAGCGGACATCGGTTGGGCGGATCAGGAGGTGCGTCTGGTGGTGGATACCACCGGGCGGTTTCTGGATCCGACGGCCGAGTCGGATTGCGCCGGAGGATCGGTGCGGGGCCACCTGGACGCGGGGGCGGAAAAAGTGATTGTTTCCGCACCGTTCAAAATCAAGGAAGGCGTGGCCACTCCTGAGGATGCCGTAACCACGGTGATGGGGATTAATGCCGACGATTATGACCCCCGCCGCCACCGCATTGTTTCCAATGCGTCGTGCACCACCACATGCCTGGCCCACATGATGAAGCCTCTGATCAACGCTTTTGGCCCTAAAAGAATCATGTCGGCTTCAATGGCCACGGTTCATGCTGCCACCGGGTCCCAGGAGGTCCTTGATCGGCTCCCCAAAGCCGGCAAGACCGATCTGCGGAAAAACCGCAGCATTATGAACAATATTA
>JAOZPY010000113.1 GCA_029932495.1 Desulfobacterales bacterium | reverse complement strand
CGCACCCGTTTTATTCTGCGGCTGGAATCGCTAAGCGACAAACAGCAAACGATTGCGGTCTGTGGTCGGCTCAAAGTGACGGCCATGGGCCGATTGCCCGAGCTTACTGCCGGACAGCGGGTTTCATTTACCTGTCGTCCGCGTTCATTTACCAATTTTAACAACCCCGGCGGTTTTGACTACAAACGTTACATGGCTTTTAAAGGCATCTGGGTCTCGGCCTACGTGCGGGCGGACAAACTGTCCATTATCGATAGACGCCCGACTGGCCGCAGGGCTGTTCGCTTTATTACCGGTATGCGCACAAAAATGGCAACCCTGATCGATCAGAACGGAAAGGGCCAGGCGGCCGCAGTGCTCAAAGCCTTGATCATCGGCGATCGGACAGCCATTTTATCCCAAACGCGGGATGCCTTTAACCGGGCCGGAGTGGGGCATCTGCTGGCCATCTCGGGGCTGCATATCGGAATCGTGGCCACCGTGGCCTTTTTCTTTTTTTATCGGCTGCTGGTGTGGATCAAACCCCTTCTGTGGCATGCCTGGACGCGCAAAGGTGCCGCTGTTTTGTCTCTGGTGCCGGTGCTGATTTACGGCTTGGTTGCCGGTATGTCGCCGTCGACCCAGCGCGCCGTGATCATGGTGCTTATTTTCTTGATGGCTTTTTTGTTTGAAAGCCGGCAGGATCCGATCAACACCCTCGCCCTGGCCGCCCTGGCGATCCTGGTGGCAAGCCCCGGAGCACTGTATTCGATTTCCTTTCAACTGTCTTTCACCGCCGTGTTTTCTATTCTTTACGGATTATCGCGGCTACGGCAACCGGCTAATCTGGCAGAGCAGGCATCGGTGAAAGCCAGCTGGATATCCACTTTGCGCAGACGGCTGTATCTGTTTTTCATGGTCTCCCTGTTTGCCATCTGCGGCAGCCTGCCGCTGGTCATGTATTACTTTAACCGGGTTTCGCTGATCGGACTGGCGGTCAACTTCGCGCTGGTTCCACTGGTGGGCTTTATGGTGATTCCACTGGGCTTGGTGGGACTTTTTGTGCTGCCGCTGAGCATGACCCTGGCATCATGGTGTGTTCTGGCCGGAATCCATACCCTGTCGCTGGCCCTGAGTCTGGTGCGCTTTTTCGCGGACCTGCCTTTTGCCGCTGTTCAAACTGTGACGCCGAGTCTGCTTGAAATCGGCTGTTATTATTTGCTGGGGTGGGCTTTGCTGAACCTGGGGCGCCGGTCGGCGGCCAGTATACCTGGGTCTGCCGATTTTAGCGGTGGTGAAATGTATCGGCCGTCAGACGATGGAGCGCCGGCCGGCGGTAATCTGCGGCAGGGCATAGGAGAAGGGGGAATGATCCGAAGATTGCCGCCGGTCAGCGTTGCCGTCATTGCCCTGGTGATGGCCCTGGCCATACTGACTGCCGACACCGGTTACTGGATGTACCAGCGTTTTTGGCATCCGGACTTGAGAGTGACGGCCATCGATGTCGGGCAAGGCACTGCCTCGCTGGTGGAAATACCCGGCGGCCATACCATGCTGATCGACGGGGGTGGTTTTTCGGACAACACGGTCTTTGACGTGGGGGCCCGGGTGATTGCCCCATTTTTATGGTGCAGGAAAATTCGAACCGTGGATGAATTGATTCTTTCCCATCCGAACAGTGATCACCTCAACGGCCTGATTTACGTTGCCGGTCATTTTCACGTCAGAAAGATATGGACCAATGGGCAGGGGCAGGATACATTGGGGTATGCGCATTTTATGGATGTCATCCGGCGCAAAAACATTCTCCGGCCGCCCTTTGCCGCTGTGGGGCATAAACGCCGGATGAACGGGGTCGAGGTGGATTTTTTGTATCCGCCCAGTGATTTTCTGGCGCGCAAAAAATTTGAAAAGTGGCGTAATGCCAACAACAACTCTTTGGTGGTGCGGGTTTCACTGGGCGACGTAGCGTTTCTTTTTCCCGGTGATATTATGGCGGCGGCTGAAAAAGAGCTCGTGCGGCTTTCCGGCCGGCAGCTGGCCAGCACCGTGCTGATGGCGCCCCACCATGGCAGCCGGTCATCAAGCAGCGCCGTATTCGTGGATACCGTAAATCCGGCGGTGGTTATTTTTTCAGCGGGTCGCAAGGGACGTTACCGCTTCCCGCACCCGTCGGTGGTGAAAAGATATGAAAAAAGAAATTGCCGGATTTACTGCACGGCGCAAAACGGCGCCGTGCAACTGAGCACGGACGGTCAGCGGCTGACCATCCGGCCTTTTGGCGTCAAATAAATTTAAGTCTTTAAAATGATAAAGAAATTTGCTATACTAATAGGTATTGGTCTGGCGCATTTTACACTGAGCGCTCTGGTGGTTCCGGGCGCCATGTTGCTGGCTGGCGGCCCCTTTATGCAGCCGGAGCCACCCCTTGCGTTTCGTATACTGGTGGTGGTGACCCGCATATTGTATTTCCCGGTGATCTCGCTGTCGCTGTATTCAAGGCAGTGGTTTCCGGGCAACTGGATTTATCTGCCCATTGCGGCCAACAGCCTTTTATGGGCGACGGTGATCAGTTGTCTGATTCTGCTTTATCAAAAAGTGGTTGCAGGCAGGAAACAAGATGGAAGAAGAGACCATTGAAATTTTGTCAGATGCCGTTAAAGAATATTATGGCGACTATGAGTTGGAAGAGCTTTGCAGTCGCTTCGGCATGCAGGTGGAATACCGGGGCGCCCACCCCAACCACAAAAAAATCGTGACTCAATTAATCACCCAGAAATACCACACCAACCATCAGCGATTTCTGGAAACGATCCTGCCGAAACTCTTGCGGCGGTGCGAAGAGCGGATTTTAAACACCACATGGGATGTCAATGTTTTTGACGAACAGATGCTGCCGCATCTTAAAAAGCTTCAGCAGCTTTTGTTAAAAGGCGATCGCAAGTCCCCTCTGAAATCAGGCCCCGTCAATCGTTTTTTTACCAGCCGGGCTGATCTTGTGAAATTTTTCGCTGATGCCCAAACCGCCCTGACGATCGTAGATACCCCCCTGGGCGAGGGCACCCTTGAGTGTATTCGCGGGGTGCAAACCCCCATCCGGATACTGACCGCCATGGGGTTGGAGGAGTTTTCGGCCAATTTCGGCCGTCGGCTGTCCGCCTTGCGGGCCAAGGGGCTGCAGGTTGAGATCCGGCGCCATTTGAAAATGAGTGACCGTTTCGTAATTTTCAACGGCCGGTGCTGGATGGTCAGCTGCCCGCTGGTTGATGTGGGCCGGGTGACCTTGAGCATTATCGAATGCGTGGACACCAAGCCGGCGGTGGTCAAAGAGATCGGGAAAAAATGGCGCGAGGCCAGGGTGTACCGGCGATAAAATCTTTTCAATCCATGGCGGCCTGGACTTCAAATCCCTGCTTTTCAAGCTCTTTTTTAATGGGGCCGGTTTTGCAGGCTTCCAGCCGGAAATAGTAAATCCGCTTGCCGGTTTGCTGGGCGACCTGACCCACATTGATAATTTCAGCTCCCATGTCGTTGATGATCTGCAGGGCCTTTTTTAAATCCCCCGATTTGTTGCCAATGACGACATCGATGCGGGAGGTGGAAGACAGGATTCCCATCATATCGATGAAAGTTCTGAGGATATCAGTGGCGGTAATGATTCCCACCAGTTGACCGTCCTTTAATACCGGCATTCCACCGATTTTGTGTTTGTAGATCAACTCGGCAGCGGTCTCAATGTCGTCATCAGGACTTACCGTAATCGGGTCTTTGATCATCAGGTCCTGCAGTGTCAGATCTCCCAGCATCGAAGGGATGAGTCCCTGCTTCAAATCCGACAGGGTCAGGAATCCTTCGAAATCGCTGGTCGCGGAAACCACCGGCAGATGGCGAATCGAATTGATTTTCATCAATTCGATTGCCTCGCCGATGGAAGCTGTGGCGCCAATGGTGATGGGATCGTGGATCATCAACGCATTAATCTTCATGACATTTTCCTTACTGTTTGCTCGTGTGGGGGATGTAGCTGCAAAGCGGCTCTTCACTGAGAAAATCGCCGGTGGCCTCAAAAGCCCTTGCCCGGCAGCCGCCGCACACCTGCTTGTATTCGCAGATGCCGCATTTACCCTTTAGTTTATCATAATCGCGCAGGGTTGCAAAGACTTCGGCGTTTCGCCAGATATCGGCAAAGGAGCGCTGCCGGACATTGCCGCAATTGACGGACAGAAATCCACAGGGCTGTACGTCACCGCGATGGGAGACAAAACAAAAACCGATGCCGCCCAGACACCCCCGGGTGACGGCATCCAGTCCGTGGGTTTTAAAAGACACGGTTTTGCCTTCTTTCCGGGCCCGCTGCCTCAAAATACGATAATAGTGCGGGGCGCAGGTGGCTTTGAGTTCCATGGATGTCTTGTCGCGCTGGTCGTAAAACCAGTTCAATGTCTGCTCATATTCGGCGGCATCAATGGCGCTGTCAACGATATACTTTCCGCGTCCGGTGGGAACCAGCAAAAAAATATGATGGGCCACAGCTCCAAGCCTGGCGGCCAACTGGTGAATGGCCGGAATCTGATCAAGATTGGTTTTGGTGATGGTGGTGTTGATCTGAAAGTCCAGACCGGCCCGGCGGGCCATCTCCACACCCCTCAAGGCGCCTTCAAACGCGCCTTCCACCTTTCGGAAGCGGTCGTGGACCTTTGCGGTAGCGCCGTCCAGGCTGATGCTCACCCGCTTGATGCCACAGTCCACCAGCCGGTGGGCAACCTCTTCGGTGAGCAGGGTGCCGTTGGGGGCCATCACCATTCGCAACCCCTTCCGGCTGCCGTAAGCGGCGACTTCAAAAATGTCTTTCCGCAGCAAGGGTTCGCCACCGGTCAGGATGACAATTGCCCGGCCGACATCGGCGATTTGATCCAGCAAACGGAAGGCTTCATCGGTGTTTAGCTCCCCGGTGTGCGGGCCGGTAGTAGCTGACGCCCGGCAATGGACACAGGCCAGGTTGCAGTTGCGGGTGGTTTCCCAGGCCACCAGGCGCAGGTTGGCGTTTTTCCCCGCCGGGTGGGCGGAAGCCGGATCGGACGGTGTTGATGTGGTTGGGTTCATTTTTTAAAATTTGAAACGCTCAATGCCTGGGCGGCTTCAATGGCGAAGTAAGTCAGAATCATGTCCGCCCCGGCGCGCTTGATGGCCGTCAATGTTTCCATCATCACCCGGGAGCCGTCGATCCAGCCCATTTTTTCGGCGGCCTTGATCATGGCATACTCCCCGCTGACATTGTAGGCAGCCATTGGCAGATCGATTTCCTCCCGTACCCGGTAGATGATGTCCAGGTAAGCCAGGGCGGGTTTGACCATGATGATGTCCGCGCCCTCCTCGATGTCCATGGTCACTTCGCGAATGGCTTCCAGGGCATTGGCGGGATCCATCTGGTAAGTGCGCCGGTCACCGAACTTGGGCGCTGAATCGGCCGCACTGCGAAACGGTCCGTAATAAGACGAACAGTACTTGGCAGCGTAAGACATGATCGGAACCTGGCTGAAATCGTTTTCATCCAGGGCTTCCCGGATCTCGGCCACTCGGCCGTCCATCATATCCGAAGGTGCCACCATGTCCGCCCCGGCCCTGGCATGGGACAGGGCCGTGCGTGCGAGAAGATCCAGCGTGGCGTCATTGTCGATGATGTCTCCCTGCACAATGCCGCAATGCCCATGGTCCGTGTATTGACACAGACAGACATCGGTGATGACCACCAGTTCCGGCAGCTTTTCTTTTACCGACTGGACCGCTTTTTGAACGATGCCGTCTTTGGCATAGGCACGGGTGCCCAGGGGGTCTTTTGCTTCGGGTATTCCGAAAAGCATGATGGCTGGAATTTTCAACTCATGGGCCTTGCGGGCGACTTTGATCAGGTTGTCGATGGACAGTTGATATTGGCCGGGCATCGAGGGAATCGGATTTTTAACATTGCGTCCCCCAATGGTAAACAGGGGCAGGATGAGGTCATCAACGGATAAAGCGGTTTCACGGATCATGCGCCGCAAAGCTTCATTTTGCCGCATTCGCCGCGGTCTGTAATCTGGAAAAAGCATGATATTCGCCTTTCATATTATAGAGAATTAGAGTTCAACGCGATTTCTTCATCGGTCAGGTAGCAGGCGGGATCCGGAGCCCAGACATCGCCGGTTACCGCTTCGGCCCGCACCCTGAAGTTGCCGCCGCAAATATCCAGCCAGCGGCAGGAGGCACAGCGCCCCGTCACGTGCTTTTTCTTTTCCTTCAGTTTGCCCATCAATGGCTCGGAGGTATCCATCCAGATCTCGGAAAAAGGACGCTCCTTGACGTTGCCGAAGCTGTAATGGCGCCAGAATTGATCGGCATACACCTCGCCGTCCCAGCTGACGCAGCCGATGCCCCGGCCGGAATTGTTGCCTTCGTTGTATTTTAACAGTTCCATCACCTGACGGGCCCGTTGCGGGTTTTCCTTTAGCAGCCGCAGATAGACGTAGGGGCCGTCGGCGTGATTGTCCACCGTCAGCACTTCCTTGGGCTTGCCGATTTCATACAATCGACGGGTTTCATCGATGATGAGGTCAACAGCCGCCCGGGTGGCCGCATGATCCAGGTCTTCTTTGACCAGCCCGCTTCCCCGGCCGGCATAGACAAGGTGGTAAAAGCAGACCCGGGGAATGTCCATATCTTCGAGAAGCCGAAATATTTTTGGTATCTCGCTGACATTGAACTTGTTGATGGTAAAGCGCAGCCCGACTTTTATCCCCGCCTGCTGGCAGTTTTTGATGCCTTCCAGGGCCTGGCGGAAAGCGCCGGCCATCCCCCGGAAACGGTCATTGATCTCCTGCATGCCATCCAGGCTGATGCCCACATAAGACAAGCCGATTTTTTTTAAAGTGCGGGCCTTTTCAGGGGTTATCAGGGTGCCGTTGGTGGAAATGACCGCCCGCATCCCTTTTTCGACGGCGTAGGCGGCAAGCTCGGGCAAATCCGGCCGCATCATCGGTTCCCCGCCTGAAAACAACATGACCGGAGAGCCGAAATCCGCCAGGTCGTCGATTAGCTGTTTGCCCTGTTCGGTGGTCAGCTCGTTGTCAAAGGGGATATTTTTCGCGTGGGCATAACAATGAACACATTTCAAATTGCAGCGCCGCGTCACGTTCCAGACGACCACGGGACGTTTGTCCTTTGAAAATTGCAGCAGGTGGGAGGGCAGGCGGGAGGAATCCCGTCCGTAGCGCAGGGCGTCAGAGGGTTCAACAGTTCCGCAATATAATTTTGATATTCCAATCATAATATTGATCCATATGATGTCGGCGGGTCGCGAGGCCTTCGGCCGGTGGTGCTTATGGGTCTTCGGTTTCGCTTTTTATCAGGCCGGCAATATAAGCTTCGGGGTCCAGCAGAGCGTTTCGGGTAATAAAAAAGCGGTTGCGCCCGGTTTTGTCACGGGTCAGTTTGAGGCCATATTCGAAATCGCGGTTGAGCTTGTCAGAGACATCCTTGAGCTGCACCGTGGATTGCACCAACTGTTCAATGATGAAATCAATGGCGTCTTCTTCCAGCACGATATTAATATCATGGTTTTTAA
>JAOZPY010000112.1 GCA_029932495.1 Desulfobacterales bacterium | reverse complement strand
CGGGAAGCGCTGGCCGGCAAAAGCCTGAAGCCCTCGATTTTGGAAATGATCCGCGGAAAGGCCGAAGAAATCGCCGCCATTTTTGCCGAGGACCGTGTGCCGGCCGACGAGTGGGATTTGAAGGGACTCAAAGCCGCGGTTTACAAGCAGTTTAATTTCCGTCTGCCGGACTTTGATGCCGAGACCTCAGACGGGCTCAACCGGGATGGACTGGCCGAATTGATTTACGAAAATGCTGCCCGGCTGTATGATCAGCGTGAAGCTGCCGTCGGTGAGGAAGATTTCCGGCAGCTGGAGCGGGTGGTCATGCTCCAGACCGTGGACAATCTCTGGAAAGATCACCTGCTTTCCATGGATCACCTCAAAGAAGGCATAGGGCTGCGCGGTTACGCCCAGCAGGACCCGCTGGTGATCTATAAAAAAGAAGGCTATGAGATGTTCCAGGAGATGATCCACCGGATCAAGGAAGAAACCCTGGGGATCCTGTTTCGTATTCAGATTGCCGAACCGGAAAAAATTGAAACGATCCGCAAGCCACCGGAGCAGCAGATGGTTTTTTCCGCCGGTGGTGACGGCGAAAAACAAAAACCGACCAAAAGGGCATCCAAAAAAATTGGCCGCAACGATCCATGCCCCTGCGGCAGCGGGAAAAAATACAAAAAATGCTGCGGGCGATAGCAACCGTTGCGCGGGGATGAAAAATTCAGCATCCCCTTTACAAAAGTCACGTTCAGTGATTATTATTAAACTGGCGGGGCAGCGGATGGGTGGACGCCCACAATCGTTGACCTGCTGATCACTCTGGGGGCTTTAAGCGGCCAATGGCTCCATTAATAGTCCTGGCTGCGCGTTATCAGGTGGGCTTCAATGAGTCAGCATGATCCGCAAGTAGAGGAAATTACCGGTTCCCAGACCGATTCAGAGGTCAAAGAACCGCCGATGTTCAAGGTGCTGCTTCTCAACGATGATTATACCACCATGGAGTTTGTGGTCGAAGTGCTGATGCACGTTTTTCACAAGGCACTTGAAGAAGCGACCCGCATAATGCTCAACGTGCACCGCCGGGGTGTCGGGGTCTGCGGGGTGTACCCTTATGAAATCGCCCAGACGAAGGTGGAAACGGTTGAAACCCTGGCCCGGGAAAACGGGTTTCCGCTAAAATGCACTATGGAAAGAGAGTAGACCATGATCAGCAAAGAACTCAGCGCGACTCTTGGCTTTGCTGTTAGAGAGGCAAAAAAAAGACGCCATGAATATGTGAGCATCGAACACATTCTTTTTGCGATTTTGTACGATCCCACCGGCATTGAGATCATTGAGAACTGTGGGGGCAGTGTCGAAAATTTGATCAATGCGCTGGAGGGATTTTTCGAGGAAAAAATTGAGCGCATCCCTGAGGGCAGCGAATACGTGCTCCAGCAGACTATCGGTTTCCAGCGGGTCATTCAGCGGGCGGTCAACCATGCCCGTTCGGCGGAAAAGACCGAGGTCACCGTCAGTGACATACTGGCTTCCATTTTCCTGGAAAAAGACTCCCATGCGGAGTTTTTTCTCAGTGCCGAAGGCGTTACCCGGCTGGACGTGCTAAACTACATTTCCCATAATGTTGCCAAAACCTCCTGGGATGAAAATCCCGCCGACAGTTTCGCCCGTCCCACCCGCAAAGAACGCAAGAAAAAGGCCAGTCCGCTGGAACTGTATACCATCAACCTGATTCAGCAGGCCGCCGAGGGACGCCTGGATCCGCTGATCGGCCGCAAAACCGAAATGGAGCGCACCATGCAGGTCCTGTGCCGGCGGCGCAAGAACAACCCGGTTTACGTGGGAGATCCCGGGGTGGGGAAGACCGCCATGGCTGAAGGACTGGCGCAGAAAATTCAGCAGGGCGATGTCCCCGATCTGCTCAAAGATGTTGAAATTTATGCCCTGGATCTTGGCGGCATGCTGGCCGGCACCAAGTTTCGCGGAGACTTCGAGCAGCGTCTGAAAGGGGTGATCGCCGAGCTGAGAAAAAAACCCAAGGCCATCCTTTTCATTGATGAAATTCATACCATCGTGGGGGCAGGGGCCACCAGCAGCGGCTCCATGGATGCCTCCAACATTCTCAAGCCGGTTTTGACCAGCGGGGAGATCCGCTGCATCGGATCTTCCACCTATGAGGAATTCAAGAACCATTTTGAAAAAGACCGGGCTCTGTCACGACGCTTTGAAAAAGTGGAAATCCTGGAGCCGCCGATTAATGAAACCGTGCAGATACTCAAAGGCCTGCGCAGCCGTTATGAGGAGCACCACTGCATCGTGTATACCGATTCGGCCCTGAAGGCCGCCGCGGAGTTGTCCGCCAAGTATCTTAATGACCGCTACCTGCCGGACAAAGCCATTGATGTCATTGATGAGGCCGGCGCTTTTGTGCGATTGTCCGGCTCTACCCAGCGCAAGAAAATCAACCCGGCCGATATTGAAAAGATTGTCGCCAAAATGGCGCGCATTCCCACCCAGAGCGTGTCGACTTCGGACCGCGGCAAACTGGAACAACTCGAAGATGGCCTCAGGCAGGTGGTTTTCGGTCAGGATGATGCCATCCGGGCGCTGGTGACCTCCATCAAGCGTTCCCGTGCCGGATTGGGCACCCCGGGGCGTCCGGTGGGCTGCTTTCTGTTCACCGGCCCCACCGGCGTCGGCAAGACCGAAGTTTCACGCCAGGTGGCCCGTATCCTCGGAGTGGAGTTCCTTCGTTTTGACATGAGCGAGTACATGGAAAAGCACGCCGTCGCCCGTCTGATCGGCGCGCCTCCCGGTTATATCGGCTTTGACCAGGGCGGGCTGCTGACTGACGGGATCCGCAAGCATCCCCACAGCGTGCTGCTGCTCGATGAGATCGAAAAAGCACACCCGGACCTGTTTAACATTCTGCTGCAGGTCATGGATCATGCCACCCTGACGGATAACAACGGGAAAAAAGCGGATTTCAGAAACGTGATCCTGATGATGACATCCAATGCCGGCACCCGGGAAATGAGTCAGCAAACCATCGGCTTCGGAGATGCCGGCAAGGATACGGCATCTAAAGGTAAAAAAGCGATTGAAAGGATGTTCAGTCCGGAATTTCGCAATCGGCTCGATGAGACGATCCATTTCAATGCCCTGAACGTGGAGATCATGGAGAAGGTGGTTGATAAGTTCATGGCCGAGGTCAATGAACAGCTGAGCATCAAGAAGGTCACGCTGACCATCTCGGCGGCCGTGCGGACCTGGCTGGCGAAAAAAGGCTATGATCCCAGTTATGGGGCCCGACCCCTGGCGCGGGTGCTCCAGACCCACATCAAAGATGCCCTGGCCGATGAAATCCTTTTCGGGCGGCTGCAAAAAGGCGGTCGTGTATCCATTGATCTGGAAGACGACAAACTGGTCTTTGATTACCGGATCGAAAGCCGGGGCAGGCGTTCTGCTGCGGTTAAGATACCCGAGCTGCTGGACGCCTAGAAACTGCTTCCGGGTGCATGGCAGCCAACTTTTTCTATTCATTACACTGACCTGCCTGTATGCCTGTTTATCAGCTATCGGAAGAACTTTCATTTCCACCCCCTCAGCTTGCATCCAAGGAGGGACTGCTGGCAATCGGTGGCGATCTGAGCCTGCCACGGTTGCTGCTGGCATACAGTTTGGGCATATTCCCCTGGTATTCAGATGGTGAGCCGATTTTGTGGTGGTCACCGGACCCGCGTTTTGTGCTCTATCCGCGGGAGCTACGGGTCGCCCGGTCACTGCACAAGGTAATGAAAAAGGGGGATTTTAAGCTTACCCTGGATCGTGATTTTCGAACCGTGATTACCGAATGCGCCCGCGTGCGCCGGGAAAATGGTGAGGGGACCTGGATCGTTGACGACATGATTGACGCTTACTGCAGGCTGCATGAAGCCGGCTTTGCGCATTCTGTTGAAACCTGGCAGGATGGTCAGCTTGCCGGAGGGCTGTACGGCGTGTCGCTGGGGAAAATTTTTTTCGGCGAGTCCATGTTCACCCGAATCAGCAATGCGTCCAAGGTGGCCCTGGTGGCCCTGGTACAGCACCTGGCCGGGATGAATTTTGCCATGATTGACTGCCAGGTGGTCACCGCTCACTTAAAACGCTTCGGCGCCCGTCCCATTGCCCGGCGGCGCTACCTGCAGGAGTTGAAAGATGCCCTGCGGGCGCCCACCCTGAAATGCCGCTGGCAGTTTTCCGAACCAACCGCCCATTGATATCAGCCGGCTTGACATCCGTGCGCCAAACCGTTTAGTATAGGCGCTCTATGAAACCATTTTTAACCATGTTGGTTTGTCAACAAGGAGGGAACCCGGAATATGGAAAAAGACTGCCTTTTCTGCAAAATTGCCAGTGGACAAACCCCCACTGAAATTTTGTTCGAAGACGATCAACTGGTGGTGTTTAAAGACATCAACCCCGCAGCCCCGGTTCATCTTTTGATTGTCCCCAAAAAACACATCCGCAGCATCAACGATATCGCCGAAGCTGATCTGCCCATCATCGGCCAGATGCACTGGGTCGCCCGGGAAATGGCCCGGCAGCACGGAGTTTCCAGCTCCGGTTACCGGCTTTTCACCAACGTCGAAAAAGGCGGGGGGCAGCTTATTTTTCATTTGCACATGCATCTGATCGGCGGCTGGAAATAGCTTTTTGACCCCTATGACCCGTTTTGCAACAGATGGTGATAGTGACCGGCTCGGCGGTCTTTACATTCATATTCCTTTCTGCGTAAAAAAATGTATTTACTGTGATTTTTACTCCACAATCGATTTGGGGAAAATATCCCGGTTTCTGGATGCGCTCCAACGGGAAATTAAGCTGGCCGGAAATTGCCGCCTGACCTTTGACAGCCTGTATATCGGCGGCGGAACCCCGTCGGTGCTCGAGCCCGCTGATATCGGCTGCATCGTTGAAAGCGTTTTGGGGCAGTTTGACGTCCTGCCGGAGGCTGAAATCACCCTGGAGGTCAATCCGGGCACGCTCAGTCCTGAAAAACTTGAGGCCTACCGTCAGGGGGGCATCAACCGCTTAAACATCGGTGTGCAGTCGTTTCACAACGACAATCTTGAATTTCTCGGCCGGATTCATTCCGGCTATCAGGCCCATGAAACAATACAGTGGGCGCGTCAGGCCGGATTCGACAACATCGGGCTGGACCTGATTTACGGGCTGCCCGGCCAGGACCCGGGCCAATGGATCGCTGACCTGGAGCAGGCGGTGGTGCTGGCCCCTGAACATCTTTCCTGCTACATGCTGACCCGGGAGTCCGGGACTCCCCTGGACCGGGAGATAAAAGCCGGTCGCCTCCGGCTGCCCACCGGGCACACCATGCGAAAGTTGTTTGATAGTACCATCGATTTTCTGGCGGCCCACGATTTTTACCATTACGAGATTTCCAATTTTGCCCGTCTGGCCGAAAACGGGCGTTGCCCCTGGATGTCCCGGCACAACCGTAAGTACTGGTCGGCAGACCCTTACCTGGGGCTGGGACCGTCCGCGCATTCCTTTATCCAACCCCGGCGCTGGTGGAATTTTAGCAGTGTATCGGAATACGTGCGCAAAATCGCCGCGGGCCAACTGCCGTTGGGCGGTGAAGAGACCCTTACCCGGGAGCAGCGCATGCTGGAGGTAATTTATCTGGGCCTGCGCACCAAGGAAGGAATCGATTTGCGGGCCTTTGAACGCAATTTCGGATTGACCTTCGAAAAGGTTTATAAAGAGGAACTCGGGCAGTTACAAAATGAGGGTTTATTGGAGCTCACGCCCGCGCAATGCCGCTTGACGCGCGACGGTATGGCGTTTCATGAGGCCGTGGCGGCCATGCTCACCGGACGGTAAAAATGCTGGGATGCGAGCAAGCTACCAAGCTGAGAAGCAAATAAGGAATTTTAGACCTTTTGCAAGCCTTCTGGCTTTGTGGCCTTCCAGCTTTCCAGCCTTTCTACCCCTTGCGAAGTTTGCGTGAATCACCCACTCGCAGTGTTACGTTTTTGGCATCGAAATATTCGATCAGGGGGATGACGTATTTGCGCGAGGCGCCGGTCATCTCCTTGAACTGGGGGGTGGTAATCTCATCGTGGGATTCCAGAAAATCCACCAGCCGCCGCTTCAGCTCATCGACTGCCGCTGCATGAAAATAAAGGTCTTCTTTGGTCTTTATGATCTGGCCTTCTTCCACCAAGTGCATGAGAATGTCCTTGGCGTGCCGGGCATCGACATCCAGGGACTTTATGGCTTCCCGGAAGTAGGGGGGCTGAAGCCCGCCGTCGTGATAGATCTTCAGAATTTTATCCCGCACGTCCGCCTGATCCTGGGCCAGGGAGACCCGGTGTACATCCAGGCGCACGGTGTTTTCATCCTGGACGACGCGTCCGCTTTTAATCATCTGGTTGAGCACCAGGTTAAACAGCTTGGTGTCGGTGCCCGGTGGAAATTTGGACTTGAGTTCTTCTTTGGGCATGCCTGTTTTGAGGGGGTTGGCGGAATGATAAACGCCCAGGTGTTCAGCGGTCTGCTGTTTTAATTTTTCAAGAACGTCCTGGTGGATGAAAATGCGGTTTTCCCTGTCGACCTGAATCACCGTTTTACGCGACAGCAGCAGCTGCAGGAGCGCTTCCAACTGTTTGTCCGTCAGGTTGGCCATGATCTTCAGATGGGAAAAGGATACTCCGGGGTAACCGGCTTGCAGGATCTGAAAGGAAATGACCTTTTCCGGATCCGTGTCGGCCAGGTGCTTGAGCCCCTCAACGATTTCGGGTTTCAGACGCTTATGTTTTCGGGGCGTGGGGTTGAGCACCTGTCCGCCGCCAATGGTGCGCACGGGAGAATAGCTGCGGATGACAAAGCGGTCATCCTTTACCAGGGCCACGGCGGCATCCAGTCGCAGCTGGGCCACGGTGGATTGGCCTGGCATCAGTTCGTCCTGCTCGAGCAGGACCAGATGTCCCAGGACTTCGCTGGTACCGGTGTGAAATCGCGCCAGCGTACGGTTTTTCAGTGGTTTTTTGTTGCTGGCAAGGTAGTGAAAGGACACATCCACCATGTAGCTCGGAATCAGCGCTCCGGGGCTCGACAGCACCTGGCCGCGTTGGACCGCCGCACGGTCCAGGCCCTGAAAGTTGATGGCCGTTCGCATACCGGCCTCAGCCCGGGTGGCGCTGCGGTTGTGCACCTGGATTCCGCGGACCTTGGAGGTAATCTGCGACGGGTACACCATGATGGTATCGCCCACTTCGACGGCGCCGGAAACCAGGGTTCCGGTAATGACGGTGCCAAAGCCCTTCATGGTGAAAACCCGGTCAATGGGCAGGCGGAACAGGCCCGAAGCCGGCCGTTTGGGAATGCGTGCGGCGATTTCGTCCAAGGCGGCCAGCAGCTCGGAAATTCCCTGGCCGGTGACCGAAGATACCGGCAGGATGGGGGCATCCTCTAAAAAGGTGCCCCGACTAAAATCCCGGATGTCCTCCAGGGCCAGTTCCAACCACTCTTCGTCGACCATATCAATTTTGGTCATCACGATCAGGCCGTGCTGGACCCCCAGCAGGGTGCATATTTCCATGTGTTCCCGGGTCTGGGGCATCACCCCCTCATCGGCGGCGATGACCATGGCCACGATATCGATGCCCGTGGCACCGGCCACCATGTTTT
>JAOZPY010000111.1 GCA_029932495.1 Desulfobacterales bacterium | reverse complement strand
CCGGATATCGCGAAGGCTTTGGTGACAAGTTGGCTGAAGGTAGTTATCGTCTGGCCAGTCGCTACGGACATTCCGAGCTTGCCATTGTCTCCAAAAAACAGGAGTTTCCAGGATACGAACCCCGCGGTGCTCAGGCTATGGGATTGGCATATGCCACCTCGCCGATCGGAGGTTCGCATATGCGCGGTGACCCGGCTTACTTCGAGCTGTTTGCAATACCGAAACCGGTGGATCCTCATGAGTGGAAAGGAAAGGCAAAACTAACCAAATCATTCCAGGATCTTTCGGCCATAATTGATTCAGTTGGGCTTTGCATCTTTTTTGCTGTAAGAAATTTGACTGAAAAACGCCTTGATGTACCACCAACGGGTATTCTTGAATATCTGAATGCCGCCACCGGAGCCGGTTACACACTTGATGAACTGCTGCAGGCCGGCGAGCGCATCATTAATGCTGAGCGGCTTTTTTTAAACAAAGCAGGTTTTTCCCGCAAGGATGATACCTTACCCAAACGGCTCACTAACGAGCCAATGCCAACTGGTCCGGCGAAAGGCATGGTCTGTCATCTGGCAGAAATGCTGGATGAATACTACCAGGAACAAAACTGGACATCTGACGGCATTCCCAAACAGCAGCGACTGAAGGAACTTGGCCTCAGCTGATCGATTTCATCTCATGGAGGTCGATGGGAAGTTTTTCAGTGAGATGAAAGACTGGGACCATGGTAAACAAGCCTATTTCAGCGCAAAGATCATCTCAGACGCAGAAAATATTTTTTCGGAGGACTTGATTCATGGGAATGAGTCTCATGGAAGGCAACGAAGCCATCGGCCGGGGAGCTGTAGCGGCAGGGTGCAATTTTTTTGCCGGCTACCCCATCACACCTGCCACAACGATCTATAACACCATGCTCAAGCTGTTGCCACCCAAGGGCGGCATTTGTCTGCAGGGTGAAGATGAAATCGCATCCATCGGTTTCTGTCTCGGGGCGGCCATGGCCGGGATGAAGAGCATGACGGCGACATCAGGTCCGGGCATCAGCCTGTACAGCGAACAGATTTCGTTCGCCATCGGCAGCGAGATTCCCATCGTAATCATCGATGTCCAGCGTCTGGGACCATCTACCGGATCCGCAACGAGAGGGGCCGATGGAGATATTCAATTTCTGCGATGGGGTAACAGCGGTGGATTGCCGGTGATTGTCCTGGCGCCGGTGAATGTAAAGGACTGCTATGTGCTTACCATGCAGGCGTTTAATCTTGCCGAAAAGTACCGTTGCCCGGTTTTCGTGGCTGCAAACAAGGAAATTTCCATGACCCGAGAGACCGTGGACCTGGAAGCATTGGATCTGCCATCCGTTGTAGAACGTAAAATGGCTGACGCGAATGCGTCTTTCTTGCCTTTTGCGACAAAGGATGACCGGTTGGTTCCCGATTTTCTCCCCCTCGGGGGTACCATTCTTGTTCGGCAGACCTCATCCACGCATGGCCCTGACGGATATATCACCACCGATCCTGAGCAGATTGAGAAGGTGCTGGAGCGGCTTGACGCTAAAATCAAGATAAACATTTCCGAATTCACTTACTATGATGAATATGTGGTGCCGGGTGCCGATACACTGGTAATAGCGTATGGGGTGACGGCCAGAGCGGCCAAAGTGGCGGTGAAGGAACTGCGCCAAAGCGACCAATCAGCCTCGCTGTTGATTGTGAAGACACTGTGGCCCGTCCCCGAAGCGCTGATTCGGGAAAAAGCAGCTCCTTACAGGCGCGTGGTCATGGCAGAGATGAATCTCGGACAGTATGTCAGGGAACTCCAACGGGTGCTGCCGGGAAAAAAAATCGATTTTTTGGGGCAGATGAACGGGGGGATGATCAAGCCAGGCCGGATCATGGAGGTGATTCAAAGTGGATAGTCTCCTAAACAGCAATCGACCTCCGGTGTTTTGTCCGGGCTGTTCCCACGATCGTGTCCTTCATGCGCTGGACCAGGCTTTGATTGAAATGGGATTTGCCGGCAAAGACGTGGCCATCGTCACTGATATCGGATGTTCCGGTCTCTTCGATACGTTTTTCAATACTCATGCTTTGCATGGCCTGCATGGCAGGGCCCTTACGTATGCCACGGGAATCAAGATGGCCCGACCAGAACTTAAGGTGATCGTTACCATGGGCGACGGCGGGCTGGGTATCGGCGGAGCCCATGTATTGAGCACCTGCCGACGCAATATTGATTTGACCCTGCTGATCCTGAACAATTTCAACTACGGCATGACCGGAGGGCAGTGTTCATCCACCACACCTCAGGAGGCGGCGGTCGGTTCCGGTTTCCTGAACAAACTGGAAAAACCGATTGATATCTGCCAGGTTGCCGTTGCTGCCGGAGCGCCAATGGTGTCACGGGTCTCTGCTTACCAGAAGGATTTCGTTCCAACGCTCAAAGAGGCCATCACATTCGATGGATTTTCAATGCTGGATATCTGGGGTATCTGTCCCGGTCGCTACACCCGGCGCAATAAACTGACACCGAAAAACATTGAGGCAACCCTGGCGCAGTTGCCTGAGTTGCCTGATTTCAAGTCCCGGAACAAGCGGATGGAATACGGAAAGGCCTACCGTCAAGAAGCCGCCAGTCAGAAGGCCCCATCAGATCCGGTTCCCATTGCCGTAACCTGTGCAGCACCTCAATCCGGCCGCAGGGAAGTGATTATTCTGGGAGGCGCGGGCCAGCGCATTATTACTGCAGGAGAACTGCTGTGTTTGGCAGGTGCATCGGCAGGCTGCCATGCCACCCAGAAAAACGATTACCCGATTACGGTCATGCGGGGTCATTCGATCAGCGAAATCATTCTGTCCGATGAGGAGATTGAATATACCGGGATCGAAAATCCTGCTGTCGTCATTGCGCTGGCACCGGAAGGTGTGAATCGGCGCAAGAAAATGCTGGCTGGTCTTCCATCTAAAACCCATGTTATCAAAGCGGCAGGCATTGAGTTGCCGCCCTGTCAGGCAGCCGTCACCGAAATCGATTTCAGGGACAGGAAAATCAAGTTCCAGGACTGGGCATTGACCGCCCTGGCGGTCCTGGCCCATCAAAGTGAGATATTGACGATGGATATGCTCAAGGCAGCGTTAAAGTTACGTTTCAAGCAGGCGGTATATGAAACGGCGCTTGCCGTAGTCGAAACGGTATTCGCTGATTGAAGAATATTCTTGAGTACTAAGAACAGACTCTTTGCCGGAGCGCTGGAAAATGGAAGAACTTTTGTCTGAGAAAGCACGAATCATAAAGCCCTCCATTACCCTCACCATTTCAGCTAAGGCGAAAAAAATGAGGTCGGAGGGAATTGATGTGTTGAATTTTTCCGCCGGTGAGCCAGACTTTGACACCCCTGACAGCATCAAGCAAGCGGCGGTCGCTGCCATTGAGGAAGGGTTCACCAAGTATACTGCCGCAGGCGGTATCCCGGAGGTCAAAGCGGCAATCATAGAAAAATACCATGCGGAGCAGAGCCGGTCATACGGTCCGGAACAAGTGCTGGTATCGAATGGCGGGAAACATGCCCTGCACAATATCTTTCAAGCGGTTCTGGATCCTGGTGATGAAGTGTTGATTCCCAGCCCTTATTGGCTTTCCTATCCGGACATGGTGAAATTATCCGGGGGTGTCCCGATCATTTTGAACACGTCCCTTGAAGATAACTATAAGATATCGCCGGACGTATTGGCAGGAGCCATTACTGCGAAGACGAAACTTCTCATCTTGAACTCTCCCTCCAACCCAACAGGTGCCGTGTACACGGCCGGAGAACTGACTGCTTTGTCCAAAGTGATTGAGGCAGCTGGCATCGTGGTGGTCTCAGATGATGTCTACGAGAAATTCGTGTATGACGGGAAGTCCTTCGTCAATCTCCTGATGGTTGCACCGCACCTGGCCGAGAGCGTTATTATCATTAACAGCGCATCCAAGACCTATTCGATGCCCGGCTGGCGGATCGGGTACGCGCTGGGTCCGGAACCAGTCATCCGGGCGGCCACGAGAATCCAGGGACAGGCAACATCGTGTGCAGGATCTATCTCGCAGAAAGCCCTTGCGTATGCATTGCAGAGCGATGCCGGGTTGATCGAGGCATTCCGGCAATCCTTTGAAAAGCGGCGCGACCTGATTTTCGAGGGATTGACAGCAATCGATGGCATCAAAACCTTCAAGCCAACGGGAGCCTTTTATCTGTTTAGCGATGTCGGTGAGCTGTACGAAAAATTGGACGGCGTTAGCGATTCGGTGGGCTTTTGTGATTACCTGCTTGAAGAATTGCGAATCGCGTGCATCCCCGGTCAGGCCTTTGGGGAAGATCGCTGTGTTCGCTTTTCCTTCGTGACGGATGAGGCAGCCATCCACGAAGGCCTCTCACGGCTTTCGCAGATATAATTTTTAGAAGGCATTAACGTTACGTATGGGAAGCAATTGAGGATTTACTCACATTGGCATTGACCAGGTCTGCAGGTGGTGAATCAGGAAATATTGAGGTAAATAGCGTCCAGGAGTCAGAAGTCAGAATGAAAAATTGATATAAATGAATTTGCATTTTATCCATCTGTTGAGACATCAGTTCATCCATGAAAAAATCGACTTTGCCGAGCCGGTCCTCGAAGGCAAAGCTGATAGAAGACGGGTTGACTCGAAGCTCCGTTGAAAAATATGCAACTGGAGACAACACCGCCTGTCTGCCGGTGAAATCACCCACCTTTTATCCGAAGAAGGCATCGCGATCTCTGTCCGCACTGTTGAACGGGTATTGGCGGAAGAGGGATTCACAGAACTCCCGAGACGAAGCCGACTCAAGCTCGGGTTCACTGTTAAAGGTGCAGAAGTTCCTGCAGTATCAAAGGCAATCACCCTTGGTGAACTTGAAGGCAAGAAATTCAATTGTAAACTCCAACCGCCGCACTTTGTTGCCCCCCATTTCTTTGGAGATGAGGTCATCGCGTTTGATCCAGAGATTGTCGTGAGGCAGATTTTTCAAGCGGTGAACCGGCGCTTCTCCCAGGCCCAGATCAAGCCAGTCCAAATGATCTTCAAGATCCGGGTAATTCCGAAATAGAACTGGTTTACGCCCGGACGCGATTGGTTGAACCATCAATCATGTCCTAGTATTTGAACCCTTTTATATCAGGCAGTCTTGCACTTGTGGTTTCCGCATCATATGTCCAGCGACCGACCAGAAGCATTAAAACAAAACTCAATATAATCGAAATCAAGCGGTACCGATGGAGGTCCCAATCAGCGTACCCAATAAAAAATGAAGTCTGATAACCAATCCTTAAACCCTATCCGTGTTTCAACAAGCTTTTTACCGTCTGTCTGAAATATTCAGATGTTTCTTTCAATTTTGAATCTTCACCTTTTACCGCACGATACATGTTGAGACCCTCAATCAGAGTGATAATGATGTCAGCTGTCCGTATGGGGTCGGTAACCGCGACAATCCCTGCCTCGATGTAGGTACTGATTTCATCAGCCAGGATCTTTCGAAAACCATCATACATGACGCGGAAACTCTCCTTTACCCGATCACTACGAAAACTCAAAGAGAAACAAGACCAGAAAACACTGGCATTACCCCGCTCAGTCCAATCGGATTCAAAAAAGGTATTAATGATATTATTCAAGCGATCCTGAGGATCCTGAAACTCATCAAATTTTGAGATATAAATATTGGCATATTTTTCCAGCATATAGTCCACCATTGCCAGTATCATCTCTTCCTTGGTCTTGAAATAGTGAACCAATAACCCGGAATTTACGCCCATATGATCCGCAACCTTTGAAAGTGTAATACCCTCTAAACCTTCACGATCTAATACATCATACAGACTTCTTAATATTTCCGGCTTGCGCACATCTGACTTGCTTTTTCGTCCCATGAATGTCCAAATATAAAAATTGTTTAAGTACTTACTAATTTATTTTTGACAACTTTACCATGAAACCAAAACAAGTCAAGCTTTTTAATCCGTTCCATTTAAAGAAAGGGGGATAGCAGGAGCGACAGCCCTGAGCATGGGGCCCTCTTTTAATTCCAGGCCACTGGTTTAAATGAATATCTAAGGAATCAGAATGTTTTTCTGTGGGTTCTATGCCTTCGCTTTTCAGCTTCAATAGGTACCATATCAGAAAGACGGCATGGCGTTCTTGAGACCCACCTGCAGTGCGATCTTTGATTCACAGTCTATTCAGGCAAAAAAAGTGTAGGGATTGTGTTGGGAAAATTGTCCAAAATCTGCTAAAGTGTGGAAAATCAGCCAAGATGTGGGAAATCCTATTCAATTATTTCAATATGTTAAGCTATTTGAGGTTAGAAAGCTCAGAGTGATTGACTGAAAATTTGTAGTACAACCAACGGGTAGAAATTATAGCATTTTCCAAGTAAAATTTAATTTTACAAATTTATAATATTTGAAACAATGTTTTATATTTCTAAGGAGGTCACATGACTGAAAATTTATCCTATCAAAAATATGATCCGTCATGGGGAGCGCATCCGCTTCCCGCAGCCCCGAAGAAACCGATCCATGACATTCTCCGGGAGACCGCCGGCCGTCTGCCGGACAAGGATGCGATTATCTACCTGCACCACCGGCTCAGCTATGCGGACCTGGACCGGTACAGCGACCGGTTCGCCGCCTATTTGGCAAGGCTTGGGCTGAAAAAAGGCGACCGGGTAGCCACCATGCTTCCCAATTGTACCCATCAAGTCATTGCCATCTATGGGATCCTCAAGGCCGGCTGCATCATGGTTCCGTTTAATGTCATGTTAAAGGAGCAGGAGATTAGGTACATCCTTGAAGAATCTGAGGCCAAGGTCATCATCTGCCTTGACTTGCTGTTTCCCATGGTTCAACCGGTAGCCGCCGCACTCGGCCTGCGCCAGATCGTCACGGCCTATGCCAAGGATTTTTGCGGTCCCTCAGCCAATATCCCCCCGCTTCTCTCCGGCGAAAAGCAGCCCGTGGACGGGGCCGACGATTTGATGGATATTATCAGCGCCGATCAGGGAGCGGCGCCCCGGATGGACATCGATCCTAAGCAGGACCTGGCCTGCATTCTCTATACCTCCGGCACCACAGGATTCCCCAAAGGCGCCATGATCACCCACCACAATTACAATCACGCGGCCTCCATGGTGGCCGCCGGCCTTGATGTGACAGAAAAAGATATTCTTTTTATGCTTTTCCCCCTGTTTCATGTCGGCGGTCAGGCCCTGATCCTTTTCCCCTCCGTCCTTTCCGGTGCCACAAGTGTGTCGATTCCCATGTTTGATGCCGGGGACATGCTCGATCTCATTCAGCGTTTCGGTATCACCTTCGGGTTTGCGCCCCCTACGGCCTATATCGGGCTTCTCAACCATCCGGATTTTGCCAAGTATGATCTTTCAAGCCTGCGCATGACCGCCGCTAGCGGCGCACCGGTACCGCCGGCCCTTCAGGAAGAGTGGCAGGAAAAGGTGGGCACCTATCTGTTTGCCGGTTATGGATGTACGGAATCGACTGCCGCCGGCCCGGGTGTCATGGAACTGGCCAACAAGAAAAAACCGGGTACCGGTACCCTGGGGGTGACCACCGGCGAGATCAAAGTGGTGGATCCGGACGGCAACATCGTGCCCCGGGGGACTGTTGGTGAATTCATATTGCGCGGTGAAGGGATTGTCCATGGCTACTGGAAAAAGCCGGATGAAACCAAAGCTTGTTTTCTGGAAGACGGCTGGTGGGCCACGGGCGATGCCGGTTATATGGACGAAGA
>JAOZPY010000110.1 GCA_029932495.1 Desulfobacterales bacterium | reverse complement strand
CCGTGCCCGAGCGCAGGGCGGTGTAAAAATCCGCCTTGGCGGAGGTGCGGGTGAAGCGGGGGTCGACACTGAGCAGTTTGGCCCCTTTTTTCATGGCCGCCTGAACATACTTGAACGAGATGGGATGGTTTTCGGCAGCATTGCTGCCCATGATTAAAATACAGTCACTGTTTTTGATATCAATCCAGTGATTGGTCATCGCGCCGCGTCCGAACGACTCTGCCAGAGCCGCAACAGTCGCGCTGTGTCAGATACGGGCCTGGTGCTCGAGGTACACGATGCCCGTGGCGCGCATCAGAGCCTGGTAGATCCAGCACTCTTCGTTGTCCATGGCTGCGCTGCCAACCGAGGCGATGGCCGTTGTGCGGTTGACCACCTGTCCTTTGGCGTTTTTGAGCTCAAAGGATTCATCCCGGGTGGCCTTTATTCTTTTGGCGATTTCAGTCAGGGCCCAGTCCCAGGACACCTTTTTCCACTGTTTGGCATAGGGGGCGCGGTACATGGGTTCGGTGATCCGGTTTTCGTTTTCAGTCAACTGGGCCAGGGACGCCCCCTTGGAGCACAAAGAACCCCGGTTGATTACGTGGTCCGGGTCCCCTTCGATGTTGATGACCCGGCCGCTGCCGCTGCGGCTGGTTTGCACGATGATGCCACAGCCGACGGCACAGTAAGGACAAATGGAAAGAGTCTCCCTGGCGTAAACGGTCTTGAGCATCTGGGCCTGGACTTTGACCGGGTGCAGGTCAAAGCCCAGGCCGCTGACGGCAAGACCGGCGGCTGTGGCCCCGGTGATCTGGATAAACTCCCGTCGGTTGACCTTCATAATGCCATCCTCCTTTGTTGCGTGTTGGTGATTTCGGGTTGTCGAGTTAACAGGGGTGATTGCCTGAAACGAAAAAACGTTACTACATGGTTAATCGCTTACGCAATTCTGGTATCCATCCGCTATAAATGGATGATGATGAAATTTTCTGCATGTCGCTGCTGTATAGGAAAAACCCGCTTATTTAACCTCTACGCCGGGCAGGGGGCTGAAAAAAATGGGGTAAAGCGTGTATTCTTTTAAAAAAAACACTGTATTTTTTGTTTTGTATGCCATGGCTAGCACCGGGAAGAAGCTGAAGTTAGCTGGAGCAAATCGGCTATTGACAATCAACATAGGTTGAAATATTATCAAATGTTTATAGAATAATGACACAAGGTTTCACCCTCCTGCGGGCAGGCCTTCCCCCGAAACTGCGTGCCCATTCCTTATTAAAAATATCAGATGGTTCATTAATACAAGGAGATGGTTTATGAAAAAAGAAAGATACTTTTTTACTTCAGAATCGGTGACCGAAGGACATCCAGACAAGGTGGCGGACGCCATTTCGGATTCAATCCTGGACAGTATCATTGCCCAGGATAAAAACTGCCGGGTTGCCTGTGAAACGCTGGTGACCACGGGTCTGGCTTTTATTGCCGGAGAAATTACCACCGACTGCTACGTTGACATGCCGCAGATCGTTCGGGATACGATTCGTGACATCGGTTACAGCTCCTCGAAAATGGGCTTTGACTACCAGACCTGTTCGGTGATCACCAGTATCGATCACCAGTCACCGGATATCGCCCAGGGCGTCAACCCGGGACAAGGCCTGTTCAAGGATCAGGGAGCCGGCGACCAGGGACTGATGTTCGGATTTGCGTCCGATGAAACCGATGAACTGATGCCCATGCCGATTACCTATGCTCACAGGCTCTGCCGTCGCCTGAGCACGGTGCGTAAAAATGGGTCCCTGGATTTTTTAAGGCCGGACGGAAAGTCCCAGGTGACCATTGAATATGAAAACGGGACTCCTAAACGTGTGGATGCCGTGGTGGTCTCCGCCCAGCATAAAGATGACGTGACCTACGAAGATTTGAAAGAAGCCATCATCGAAGAGGTCATTAAAAAAGTCATTCCGCGGGATATGACGGACGGCGATACCCGGTATTTCATCAACCCCACCGGTCGTTTTGTCATTGGTGGTCCCATGGGGGACTGCGGGGTGACGGGCCGCAAGATTATCGTCGATACCTATGGCGGCCAGGGCAGCCACGGGGGTGGATGTTTCTCCGGCAAGGATCCCTCCAAGGTGGATCGCAGTGCATCCTATATGGGGCGGCATATTGCCAAAAACGTGGTGGCCGCCGGCCTGGCTAAAAAGTGCGAGATACAGGTGGCCTATGCCATCGGTGTCGCCCAGCCCGTATCGGTCATGGTTGACCTGATGGGCACCGGCGTGGTTTCCAAAAAGCGGGTTGAAGATATTGTTAAGGAAGTGTTTGATCTGCGTCCTGCCGCGATCATCGAATACCTTGATCTTTTGCGCCCCATTTATCGCAAGACTTCTGCCTACGGACATTTCGGCAGAACGGAGCCGGAATTTACCTGGGAAAATACGGACAAAGCGGCGATTATTCGGGAGAAGGCAGGCCTGTAGACGCAAAATAGAACAAAATTTCATCTGAATATCGAACACTGAAAAGACGAATGTCGAACATCGAATGTTGAATGAAAAAACAGACAATCCTTAAGGAGTTGACACGATTATGAAATATGATGTGAAGGATATCAAACTTGCCAAAGAGGGGGCCCTGCGCATCGAATGGGCCAATCAGAGCATGCCGGTTTTAAACCGCATCCGTCGCCGTTTTGCAAAGGAAAAACCGTTGAAAGGGGTGCGCATTGGTGCTTGTTTGCATGTGACCACCGAAACGGCTTCTTTGATGCAGACCTTAAAGGCCGGCGGCGCAAAAGTTGGGCTGTGCGCCTCCAATCCGTTGAGCACCCAAGACGATGTGGCCGCATCGTTGGCCAAACACGATAAAATCCCGGTTTTTGCCATCAAGGGAGAGAACAATAAAACTTATTATGCCCATATCAACGCGGTACTGGACAACCGACCGCAGTTTACCATGGATGACGGAGCGGATTTGGTTTCCACCCTGCACACCAAACGCACCGAACTGCTGCCCGGTGTCAAGGGTGGGACCGAGGAAACCACCACCGGCATCATCCGGCTGCGCAGCATGGCCGCCGGTGGGGTTTTGCGGTATCCGATCATTGCCGTCAACGATGCCCAGACCAAGCATTTTTTCGATAACCGTTATGGTACCGGCCAGAGCACCATCGACGGCATTATCCGGGCGACCAACCGCCTGCTGGCCGGATCTAATTTCGTGGTGTGCGGATACGGATGGTGCGGCCGGGGAGTGGCCATGCGGGCCCGGGGGATGGGCGCCAAGGTGATTATCACCGAAATCGACCCGCTGCCGGCGCTTGAGGCCGTCATGGACGGATTTACCGTGATGCCTATCCGCCAGGCCGCCCGGGTCGGCGATTTTTTCTGTACCCTGACCGGTGATATCAATGTCATCCGCAAAGAACATTTTGCGATCATGAAAGACGGGGCCATTGTTGCCAACTCCGGGCACTTTAACGTGGAGCTGGATCTTGACGGGTTAAAACGAATTGCCAAATCCAGCCGGTTCATCCGTCCGTTCGTGCAGGAATTCGTGCTCAAAGACGGCCGGCGTATCAATGTGTTGGGGGAAGGGCGCTTGATCAACCTGGCTGCCGCGGAAGGACACCCTTCCAGCGTTATGGATATGAGTTTTGCCAACCAGGCTCTGAGCATTGAATACATGGTCAACCTCAAGAAAGCACTGGAAAAGAGCGTTTATCCGGTTCCGCAAAAAATAGACAAGATGATCGCCAAGGAAAAACTGGCCGCCATGGGGGTGACCATCGACCGGCTGACCGCCGAGCAGAAGCAGTATCTGTCCTCCTGGCAGTTGGGCACCTGATGGTAAGAATGCGGAAGTGGGAAGGCGGAATTTGGAAAAAAGAAACGAATTAAAATGAATCAGCATAAAATTTCCGACTTCCGAAGTTTTTCCCTTGTCCCCTAACCTTAATATGTTTCATGCGATGCTTTGATTCGGGGTACCCAAATTCCGGTTTCGCATTCTTTCCGCATTCCCACTTCCGCATTCGGACATCTGTTCTCTTAGAGGGGATCGAGGACGATGATAACCTTGCACTCCTTGAGAAACTGGAGGTGTTCGAAATGGCTGCGCAGCCGGCCGGCGGCGGTATTGCTGATAATAAAATTGCAGCGGCCGGGCCATATTGTCTTCAGGGCCTTGATGATTAAAGGGTTGTCTCCGACCCGTGGGTTGAATTTTGCCTGCCAGATGTCCGTGGCATAGCTGGCCACACCATGCTGAACGGCGTATTCACGGCTGACATAGGCCGGCCCGAAGGCCTCATCTAAGGTTTCGTCTAATATCCTCGGCGCCAGCACGGGGATCGCCGGCAGCCCCCGGGCGTCCACCACCAGTCCGGTATGGATTTGGGTAGAACGTGAGCGGCTTTTAAATTTTGAAAATTTTTTATATGGCTGGACTCGTCTGATAGGTTCGATATGCCGGATTTCCGGCGGCAGGATAAGCTGGGAAAAGCCGCCGCTGAGTTTCATTCGGGTCCACACCTCCACGGTGCCGTCGTACAGCTGTTTTCTCAGGGGCTTCACTTCCGGGGCCCGTTGGACCATGGATCTGAGCTGCGCCATGACTGATGGAAAAGCCTCAACCACGTTGATTACCCGGCTGTCGGCATCTATCCGCAGTGAGACCAGCGTTTCCAGAAGATTGTGGCGTGCCTTGGAGACAGCCTCGGGCAGGGTGCCTGGCTGCTGTGCAGGCGCTTGGCCGTAATACGTGTAAGATTCGGGAGCCTTCACCCCGCTGGCCTCCACCATCCCCGTTGTCCAGTTGATCAGGCCGTTTTCCTTAAATTCCATCAACGGGCGGCGATCCGCACCATAACCGACGGTGGCCGCAATGGATAGCAGCGCAATGGTGAGAAGCAATTTAAAGGGCTTTTTCATTCCTTTACGTCATCATTAGGAGATATATTTGTCAATTTGCAGCATTTAATGACTGACCTTGTATGGTGGCAAGGTATTTAAACTCTTCCTCCCGACCACCTCAACTTGGCCTTTAACACATCAAAATAGTGACGGTGGGCCAGGGTGATCATGCTCAGCGGGTGGGATCCCCGGCGGATGATAATTGTGTCTTGATCGGTGATATCCAGGCCCTGCTGGCCGTCGAAGGTCAGCATAATGTCGCAGGCGCCCGGTTCGAGCTTCAGCCGGATGCTGATGGAATCCGGTACGATCAGCGGCCGGTTGGTCAGGGTAAAAGGGCATATAGGGGTGAGAATGATACCGGGAACATCCGGATGGATGACGGGGCCGCCGGCTGCCAGGGAATAGGCGGTGGAGCCGGTGGGGGTGGCTACGATCAGTCCATCGGCCCTGAAGGTGGTCAGGTAATGGTTGTTGATGTAGGTTTCGATATCGGCCAGCCGGGCCAGAGCGCCGCGGTTAATGACAATGTCATTGAGCACGGTTTCTTTGACGATTTCTTCGCTATCGCGTGTCACCCGGACGTCCAGGCGCATCCGCCGGCTGATGGTAAATTCGTTGTTTAAAATTTTTTCGGCATTTGCAATCAGGTTTTCTTCGGCGGTTTCAGCCAGAAAACCGATTTCTCCGAATTTTATGCCCAGCACCGGGATGTCAAGGTTCCCAATCCAGTGCACGGCACTTAAAAAAGTGCCGTCGCCCCCCAATACAAACACGCAGAACAGATCCGGCGTTGTGCAAACTTCGTTGTTGGCCGTCGAATGCATCCCCGGCGGCTGGCTTTCTTTGCGGATCACCTCGACTTTGCGTTTTGCCAGCCAGGATTCGAATTCATCGGCTTTGCGGCTGGCTTTTTGATCTTTTTTCACAAACAATCCGACTTTTCGCAAAATATCACCTGTTTTCTTTTCCGATTGTCCAAAAACTATATCCAGTGAACAATGTGATAAAAAAACGCCTGCGGATCATTCATACCGCCATCCGGGCCTGACAGCAAGAAATTTTTAGGCCCCGCAATGACAATTCAAGCTTGACGTGCTGCTGGGATCCGATTATATAAATATCTTTTAATGGGTATTACGCCCACCACCACCATCAAACCATAGAAGAAGGAGAAGCAGTTATGAAAAAACGATTTGCGAAACTGGCTGTAGTAGCAGTACTGGGCATGTTTATGGGCCTTATGGTGTCCGGAACCGGGCTGGCGGGGGATACAATCAAGCTGGGCGTTGCCGGCCCCCACAGTGGGGATCTGGCTTCTTACGGGATTCCCACCATCAAGGCCGCCGAACTGGTGGTCAAGGATATCAATGCCAGGGGCGGTGTACTGGGCAAGAAAGTCGTTCTGTTGGTCGAAGATGATGTCTGCAAACCTGAGGTGGCCACCAATACCGCTACCAAGCTGGTGTCGGAAGGCGCTGACGTGGTTCTGGGACACATTTGCAGCGGGGCTACCAAGGCTGCTCTGGGGATTTATAAAAACTCGAACATTATTGTCATGTCACCGTCGGCCACCAACCCGGCATTGACCCAAAGTGGCGATTATCCGAATTTTTACCGCACCATTGCTTCTGACGACGCCCAGGCCCGGCTGGAAGTCGACTTTGCGCTTGATGTTTTGAAGTTGAAAAAAATTGCGGTGCTCCATGACAAGGGGGATTATGGCAAAGGCCTGGCCGAGTTTGCCAAGGCGTTTTTGGAAAAGGATCCCCGCGCCGAAGTGGTCCTGTTTGAAGGCGTTACCCCCGGGGCGGTGGACTATTCGGCCGTGGTGCAGAAAATCAGGCGTTCCGGCGCCGAAGCCGTTATTTTCGGCGGTTATCACCCGGAAGCCTCTAAAATCGTTTCCCAGATGCGTAAAAAACGAATGAAGACCATCTTCATCTCTGACGACGGTGTCAAGGACGATACTTTCATCAAGGTGGCCAAAAAATACGCCGAAGGCGTCTATGCCACCGGTCCCAAGGATGTTTCCAAAAATCCCATGGCGATTGCCGCCATCGAGGCCCATAAAAAGGCTTACGGAAAAGAGCCGGGAGCATTTTTCTTGAATGCCTATGCCGCCACCCTGGCACTGCTCAATGCCATCGAGCAGGCGGGCTCCACCGATTATGCGCTGGTCTCCAAGGCGCTGAAGACCAAGGATGTGGACACCCCTCTTGGCAAGATTCACTTTGACGAGCGCGGCGATGCCACCGGTGTCGGTTTTTCCATGTACCAGGTGAAAAACGGCAGCTATGTTGAAATCAAGTAGTTAAGGTGCTGACCATATGATCAGGGGTCAGACCTTTGCAATCTGGCCTCTGATTTTTATGCCGGCGCAGCTGCCCGCATGGTGTCATCTTGCCCCACGCAAATTTTGTAAGGCAACGGGTTTACCATGGACTATTTTTTTGAACTTTTTTTCAGTGGACTGACCCGCGGAAGCATTTACGCCCTGATCGCACTGGGCTATACCATGGTCTATGGCATTATCGAGTTGATCAATTTTGCCCATGGTGAAATTTACATGATCGGGGCTTTTACGGCCTTGATCGTTGCCAGCATTCTGACTTTTATGGGCTGGAACGGCATCGCGATCATGTTTATTGCCTCTATCGTTGCGGTCATCTATTCTATGGCCTACGGCTATACGGTGGAAAAGGTCGCCTACAAGCCGCTGCGGCAGGCTCCGCGGCTGTCGGCCCTGATCAGTGCCATCGGCATGTCCCTGTTTTTGCAAAACTACGTGCTGCTGGCCCAGACCCCGGATTTTTTGCCGTTTCCAAGCCTCATCCCGGATCTGGAATTTCTCGAGCCTTACGCTTATTACATCAGCACCCCGGAGGTGGTCATCGTGGTAGTCACCGCCATTGTCATGGTGCTGTTGACCTTCATGATCAAGTTTACCCGGATGG
>JAOZPY010000109.1 GCA_029932495.1 Desulfobacterales bacterium | reverse complement strand
GGATAAAAGTGAAGCGGAAATAGAGATTGAGATGATTGACCCGCAAGCAGTGACAGAAGTTGGAGATTATTCCGCCCCTGGGCCGCAGTTATCCACCGAAGCCACAACGAATGTGGCGTCCCGGGAATCGGGCGTATCGGGAGAAGAGGCCCCCGTGCAAGTCGATGGGCCGGAGAGCCTCCCGCTGACGGACGAGGCGCCCATACCCGCACCGCCGCCTGAAATTATGGAATTGGAGCAAGAGGATCCTCTCGAATCCGAAACCCTTGGATCCGAGATCGCGGCGATGGTCAACGCCGAGGACTCTTCGGCTGAGA
The DNA here is from genome assembly GCA_029932495.1 of Desulfobacterales bacterium. GTDB lineage: Bacteria > Desulfobacterota > Desulfobacteria > Desulfobacterales > JAFDCJ01 > JAFDCJ01. The sequence continues at coordinate 7,550 of JAOZPY010000109.1, read as the reverse complement.
TGGCCCAGCCCGCGTCCTCAGATGAACCCGTGCCGTTGCAAGTAGATGCGGCGGCTGCCAATGCCGAAACATTGTCGGCGACAGACGTTGTGCCGATGACGGCGGCCCCGGAGGCAGCCATTGATGCGGACGCCGGTGAGGCTAAAATTAAGCAGCCGGATCCACTGGCGCCGGAGGGGACGGCAGAAGTTTCGAAACCTGGCACTCCGGCTGTTGATATTCAGCCATCGGCAGACGTGAACCAGGTCACCTCCGATATGTTGTCGGGCGATGGTGCTGCATCCATCGAAAACAAAGCGCTTAAAATTCAGAACGAAGCGCAGCTGGCCGCTGAAGCCATGAAAATTGAAAATGCGGCCCAGGAGATGTCAGAGGCGGTCAAGCAGCAAAAAGTCGAACTGGCCCGGGCGGAGGCTTTACAAGACCAGAAAACGGAAACCGCCGAAGCCGGCAAAAAGCAGCAGGCCGCTGCCAAGCAAAAACAGCGACTCAGGGAAAAAGCCATCGCCCTGAAACGCAAAAAGGCAGCTCTGGCCCGGGCGGCAGCGTTGAGGAAACAAAAACTGGCCCGGGCGGCAAAAGGAGTTTCGAAAACCCAGAATAGCGTGCCGACCGTTCATAATTTGCCGCCCAGCACGAAAATGCTGAAGCTACTGAAAAAATACCAATCTCAGGCCATTGGGATCAACTATGATAATTCAGCCGAAATCAGGGAGGCTGAGTTGGTGGAAGTCAATGCCGAATTTTTCAGTGTTTTAGTCAAGGATAAACAGTTATATTACCATTATCCGCTGTCGACTATTTTAACTGTTATCGAAGGACAGGACGGTGTCAGCCTCGGGGCACCGGAAAAGGCAGCAAAATTTAACGCCGTCATTAAGGTATATCCACTGGTCCTTTTTTAACCGGTGGCGTCTCGTTTTAGTCCATCAATACCCGTTTACCAACGGGGGGCATTTTTACGTGTGCTCCGGGTCAGTATGGCTGCCTGCCATCCAACCGGGCCGATGCGCAGGGGTAACGCCCCCGATACTCGCCAATTATTTTTCCTGCCGCTTATTCCGTACCGGCCGAATGTGTATTTTGCGCCCCACCGGTCGCCAAAGCAGGCTTGACCATTTATTCAAAAGGCGATACTGGAAGATCATAAAAATGAATGGTTACCCAACCGGCTGAAGTCCAGCGGCTTTGCCGGGTTCTGTCCCATACCTGAAAATGGAAAAAATGCCATGTTGTACCAGCCGATTGATAATGAGCTGTTCGTTGAGAACCGGAAACGCTTCGCTGGGCAGTTGCAGCCGAATTCCATCGCAGTTTTGAATTCCAACGATATTATGCCTACCAGCGCCGACGGCATTCTTCCTTTTGTTCAGCACACCGACCTGTTTTATTTAAGCGGTATCGACCAGGAAGAAAGCACGCTGGTGATCTGCCCGGATGCCCGGGAGGAAAAACACCGGGAAATTCTGTTTCTCAGGGAAACCAGCGAACAGATCGCCCTGTGGGAAGGCCGCAAATACAGCCAGCAGGAAGCCACCAGCGTTTCGGGGATCCGGACCGTATACTGGAATCACGAATTTGAACGTGTTTTCAAATCCCTGGTCCTTCAAAGCGAGTCAATTTATCTCAACACCAATGAGCATTTGCGGGCCGATACCCGCGTACAGACCCGCGACGGGCGGTTTATCGAATGGTGCCGCCAATCTTATCCCTTGCACCGGTACCGCCGGCTGGCACCCATCATGCATCGACTGCGGGCCGTTAAATCAGCGCCGGAGGTGGATCTGCTCCAAAAGGCCTGTGGCATTACTGAAAAAGCTTTTTATCGGCTGCTGGGATTTATCCGGCCCGGCGTCTGGGAGTTTGAGATTGCCGCTGAAATTTTTCATGAATTTTTAACCCGCCGTTCCCGGGGGCCGGCCTTCCAGACCATTGTGGCCTCCGGGGAAAATGCCTGTGCCCTGCATTATGTTAACAATGACCGGCAGTGCCGCGACGGCGAGCTGGTATTGATCGACTTCGGTGCCGAATACGCCCATTATAATGCCGATGTCACTCGCACACTGCCGGTAAATGGCCGGTTCACCGAACGCCAGAAGCAGGTTTACAATGCGGTGCTGACGGTGCAAAAAGCCGCCATCGAAATGCTTCGGCCGGGCAACTGCATGGATGATTATAACCGGGAGGTTGGCAGGATCATGCAAGCCGAGTTGATTGCCCTGGGGTTGCTGGATGCCGACGAAGTGAAAAAACAGTCCCCGCAGCAGCCGCTTTACAAAAAATATTTTCCCCACGGCACCTCCCATTACCTGGGACTGGATGTTCACGATTACGGGGATCTTCAACGGCAATTTGAGCCTGGAATGGTGCTTACCTGCGAGCCTGGCATCTATATTCGCGACGAGGCCCTGGGGGTGAGGATCGAAAATGACATTTTAATCACTGCTGACGATCCGGTTGATTTAACTGCTGGGATTCCCCGGCAGGTCGAGCAGATCGAAGCACTGATGCATCAACAACCGCCGGGGGCTTGATCGTCGGCCATCATCTGAAAAAGCAAGCGGACTGACGCCTGCTTGACGGAAAATTTACCTTTGCGCTGCGGTTTATTTTTTTGTATTAGTAATGTCAATATGTTATAGACAGGGTATGAAAAAACCCCTGTATAACGCATTAAAACAGCTGCATGCTAAAATTCCCCGCCTGGCGGATTTGCTTGATCTTGGCGCTGATGAGCAGATTCGCTTCTGGACTCATATCGTCGAGGCCAAGCTGCTGAGTCGGCTTTCCGAGGATTTTCCGGTGGTGGCCGCCATCTGCGGCGGTGGGTCTTCAGGAAAATCCACCCTGTTCAACTCCCTGATGAGACAATCCTTGGCGCCCACCGGCGGCACGGCCGGTTTGAACCGACGGGTGCTGTTCTCGGTTCCGGCCGCGCGGACCGAGCACGGCGGGCTGCTGGCTGATCTGGCGGCTCCCTTTGAGGCGCTTCCCGAGCCGTTGGAGGACCCCCGGCAGCTGACAGAGCCTGGAAAACCGCTGTATGTGCTCAACCGCATCGGTCCGGACAATCTGGTGCTGTTGGATACCCCGGATTTCGATACCGGTGCCCGGGGGACCTATACCAACCGGGAGGTCACCCGCATGGCCCTGGAGGCCTCGGATATCCTGATTTATATTTTTACCAATTCCAATTATAACAACCGGGACAACACGGATTTTATTGCCCGCATGCTGACCGGTATCGGTCGGCGCAAATGCTTCCTGGTCTACCGCGCCTATCCGAGCTTTACGGATACGGAAATAATCGCGCATGCCATGAGCGTGGCTAACGGCATTTACGGCGAGGATGCCGCACGCTATGTGCTGGGGGTGTACCGCACCGATGAGGACAACCGCGTGGCCGCCGGCCAGCAGTTCATGCAGCTTGCACCCGTAAGGCCGCGGTCAGTGGATTTTGGCGAGGCGTTGCAGCGTATTGATGCTCCCGGCCTGCGGCTCGAGCTTTACAGTTCCATCCTGGCAGACGTTGTGCAGCAGGCGAGTCAGATACAGGGCCAGGCGCAGATCTCCCTTGATGAGCTGCGTTTGTACCTTGACGCCCTGTTGACCGCCCAGAGTCATTGCGTGCATGAAGCCTTGAAGCATTTTCCCATGGATCGGGTTATGCGGCGTTTTGCGCGTATCTGGGCGGATTCCGATCCCACCCACGTAAAGGTGATGCGCAAAACCGGCAACCTGATTGAATTGCCGCTCAAAATGCTGCTGGGAGCCGCCGGCTGGGCCAGAGAGCAGCTTTCACCGGCCGGCGACAAGCGGCCGTCTTCCGGGGATTTTGCGCAAAAACTGGATGAAGATCTTGTCACGGCGGTAACCGATCTGCATTACCAGGTCGTCAGTCCCCAGATTTCGGTGACCGGTTGCCTGACAGATTCGGTGGTCCGGCGGATGCTGAGTCTTACCGAACGCATTCGGGATCACAGGCAACTGCCGAACACACGCAATCCCCGGGCCGAGGCTTCGGGCGAGGGCGCCACACTTACCTTCCAGGTCGATGCGCACCCGGCGGTTCTGCCTGCCCGGGAAAAGCTGCGCGGAGAAAATTTTAAATCCCTGTTGCAGGCGATTTTGGCTCAAAAGGATGCCGTGGTTGATATTTCCCATGAAATGGAAAACGATCTTTGCCGGCTGGCGGATCATTTTCGCAGCAAGATGGGCCTGTGGCGCAAGATCAGCCAGACATTCTGGGCCTTTCTCAACGTCCTGCCGGCAACCGTAGCGGTTACCTACGTCCTGTCAACCGGGGATCCGGTGGGGGCTGCCGGCATAAAAATCAAGTTGACCGGGCTTTTCGGAGCCAAGGACCTGTATGCCCTGTTTGCCATTCCAGTTACGACCGGGTTGAAATCCGCCGAACGCAAACAGATTGAAGAGATGCTTGGCCCCATCGTGCAGACCTGGTTGAACCACAAGCTGAAAACCGTGCAGCAGCTGTTTGAAGAAAATATCACCGGTGGTATTATCCGCCGGGCGCGGGAAAACATTGATGCCGCTGATGCGTTGATCGGTGAAATTAATCAGGCCATGGCCGTATGTGGCCCGGGAGATGAAAATTCATGATATCCAACCGGCAGGCGGCCGCCCTGAAGGCCTTCGGCGGCATCGAGAGCATCAAAAATGATCTGAGCATCCTTGAGACCGCTCTCGGCGATTTGCCGCTGTGGCTTCCGGCGGCAGCGCTCAAGAAACAATGCGCGGAGGCCTTGCGCATGATCGATGGTATTTCCCAGCGCTTGGAGCGTAAACTGGTGGTGACCATTGTTGGCCCTTGCGGTGCCGGGAAATCCACTTTGCTCAACGCCCTGGCCGGCACAGATGACCTGTCGGCGACCGGTCATCAGCGGCCCACCACCGATCACATCATTGTTTTCAGTGCGGATGACCAGGATGCCCGCCAGCTGGTTGAAGCCCTTGGCCGGCAATCTGTTGAGGTAGCCTCCAGCCCCGCTGCGGCGGCACTGGAGCATGTTCTTTTGATCGACACACCGGACACCGACAGTACGGCATACCAGGCCCATGCACCGCTGGTGCGGGAAACCATCGCCCGTTCCGACATGCTCATCTGCGTGTTTGATTCCGAAAATCCCAAGCGCCGGGATCATGTGGATTTTCTATCGCCGTTTATCGGACGGTTTAACGGGCAGTCCCTGGTGGCGGTGATCAATAAATGCGACCGCCAGGACGAAGCGGAATTGAAAAACAGAATTTTGCCGGATTTTGCTGAATACATCCGCACTGCCTGGCCCACACCGGTCGACCGCCTCCTGTGTCTGAGCGCGCGACGGCATCTGCAAAATTCCCGGTGGGACGAAACCGCCGCGCCCAAGCATGACTTTGACCAGTTCGAAGAACTGCGGCAGCTGATTTTCGAAGATATCAACCGCGCCGGTTATGTGGTGGACCGCCGGCTTGAGAACGCGGCCAGTCTGCGAGATTTCGTTTTCCAAGAAATGCGCCGGCAAATCAGTGTCCACCGACCCCATCTGGAAACCGCCGCCCAGCAAATCCGGGAGGCTGAAAAAAAATCTTTCCTGGCGGCGGTGGCGGCCATGAAAAACGATGACAGCCAGCATTTTTTCGGTGTCGACCTGATGGTTTATCAGCAATTGACCCAGCGCTGGGTGGGACCCATGGGATGGATGATCGCCATCTGGGCCCGGCTGATGATTTTTGGCAGTGGCGTTGCCGCCCTTTTCCGGTTTGGCCGTCCGGTACGCCAGGTGATGGGCATGGTTTCGGCTTGGCGGAATTTGAAGCAATCAAAATCCAGCGTGGACGAAGCCGCCGAGGGGCAGCGGGTGGATGCGGGGTTGCGTACCTATCAATTGAGCACCATGGGCAACTGGCCGGACATTGCCGAGTTGCTGGTGGCCGGCGGCTTTGACGCGGCCGTGCGGCAGGTGAGCGATGTGCTGCCGGCTGAAAATACTTTTAGTGAAAAACTGGCGGGGATCTGGACAGATGTCCTGCAGTCCGAGATTGAGCGCCTGTCGGGCAGGCTCAGCGGGGGGGGGCTGCAAATCCTGTTCAATCTGCCGGTAGTGGGCGTTCTGGGATATATCGGCTGGATTACGGTTCGGCGGTTTTTTCTTGCAAGCTACCTGACGGGGGGATTTTTTTTGCACGCCCTGTGGGTGATTGCCATTGTTTTGTTGTTGAGTTTTTTTATTTTCCAGCTGTGTGTGCGCCTGACTGCCGGTGCCGAACGGGTGACGGCGCGGGCGTTTGAAAAAATGAAACACCGGGCGGATCAACTGGCAACCGTTACCGCCACGCCGGTGCAGGTGCAGCTTGAAACCATTGCCGGCCTGGAGACGTTTGTAAGTACCCGGACCGATTGAGACCGGTTTCGGGTTTGGGAAAAAAATGGGGCGGCTTCCCGGAAGCCGCCCCCATCAGAAAGGAGGTCAAACGATCCTGTGTTCATACGCTGCACAGGCCTGTCACTATTTTCGGCATATGCGAAAAAAAACTTTAGCCTTAAGTGACTTCTCAGGCTTTATACCTGACTATTGGATTTATACGGTCAATGGCAATGGATTTAAGTTTGCCGGCGGTGTGAATTGACCGGCGCATGGTATATTCTTCCAACCGGTATGAAACGATTTTTAAGCAGCGTGTCCCCTGTTTGGGACGAGGCCCGATCAAGTGCTAACTTCAATCAGGCCCGTGCCATTCATCCCAAACAGGGGACAATGCGGAAATAAGGAGTCGCTGAGTATCATACCGGTTTGCAGAAAACACCATGCGCCGGCCAATTCACGTCCGTTTTTACGAATCCATCAACCTTGAACCCTGAACCCAGCACCTTGCACCTTTCACAGGTTATAGATGCGTTCAAACCAGTTCAGATGGGCTTCATCAGCGATGCCCAGGCGTTTGGCCACTGCCGGGGAAAAGACCGCAAAATTGCCGATTGAACGCGCACAGACAGTCCCTTTCTCGTTGGTCAGGATACCCTCCATGATCGCTTCATGCCGGCCTTTTATTTCCAACACCCGGCCCTCGGCTTTTAATTGATTGTTGATGTAAACCGGTTTGATAAAATCCACTGTCATCGAGCGGGTCATCGTGATGCGTTTCAACAAATAGATGGCGGCCCAGCTCATAATTTCATCCAGAATCGTCGACAGGACCCCGCCGTGGACCAGCTGGTTCCATCCGCACAGGTGTTGCGGAACCGTCAGTCGTGAAAAAACGCGTGAATCGTCGGTGTAAAACTTCATCTGCAGACCCGACGGATTCACGGGACTGCAGCCGAAACAGTTGTGATTATTGCTGTTGGGCAGCAGTTTGTGGTTTTTTTCGGATTCCATGGTATCACATTTCAGCAAGAAGCGCGTGTTTATGGTTTCGCTGCAGGGTTACCTAATTTGTCGCCCCTGTGCTTGTCAAGCTGTTTTGCGATTCGCTATTCGCTGGGGGAAGGTATGAAAAGGAAAAAAACACGGGAAAAGGGGCTGACCGAGCGCAATAAGAATAGGGGCGGC
>JAOZPY010000108.1 GCA_029932495.1 Desulfobacterales bacterium | reverse complement strand
GGATAGCGGGCGTTTTGTCAAGAGCGTACTGGTTTCGGGTCACTTGTTACTGATAGGCAGTCAGCGCATTCAATCGGATGGATAATCGTTTTTGATCAGTTTTCCGCATTCTCCATTCCGACTTCCAAATTCTATGAGTATCTCTTGCGCTCCCGGTCCAGCTCCCGCTTTTCGTCGCGTTTTCTGATCGCCACCCGTTTGTCGTATTTGCGTTTTCCTTTGGCCAGGGCGATGACGATTTTGACCTTGCCGTCTTTAAAATAGAGCCGCAGGGGCACCAGGGTGTGGCCTTTTTCGTTAACCTTGCTGTACAGGCGCTTGATTTCCTGTTTGTGCAAAAGCAGTTTGCGCGGCCGCAGCGGGTCGTGGTTGCCATAGTAGGCAAAGGGGTAGGGAGCGATGTGCAGTTGATAGACATAGACCTCGCCGTCTTTTATGCGCGCATAGGCGTCTTTCAGGTTGGCCCGTCCCTGGCGCAGGGACTTGACCTCGGTGCCGAGCAGCACCAGGCCGGCCTCGAATTGGTCTTCGATAAAAAAATCAAAACGGGCCTTGCGGTTTTCGGCGATAATTTTTTTATGATTTTTTGCCATTTGGAATCCATGCCCGGCTAAAGGCGGCCCCGGCGTCGATGTTGCACATCAGTATTGGGCCAGTTCCGCCAGCAGGTCACCGTATGTGTCGCGCAAAAGCTCATAGGCTCCACGGGCGGTCTTCAGTTTAAAGATTTTGTCCATAAATGTCCGGGTTTCCCCGACATTGATGGATCGAATCAGTCGTTTTGCCGCCGGGATGGACTGGGGGTTCATGCTCAGCTCACGGATGCCTACGCCAAGCAGCAGTGGTATATGCAGGGGACGGGCCGCCATTTCGCCGCACATATAAACAGGGGTATCCGTTTCCCGGCCCACATCGGCGACATGCTTGATCAGACGGAGGATTGCCGGATCCAGTGGCTGAAAAAGATGGGCAACCTGCCGGTTGGCCCGGTCGATGGCCAGGGTATACTGGACCAGGTCATTGGTGCCGATACTGAAAAAATCCACCTCCGGCGCCACGAGGTCCGTGATGACGGCCAGCGATGGGACTTCCACCATGACCCCCACATCAATGTCGCGCTTAAAAGGCAGGCCCTCTTTTTCCAATGACTCGGCAGCCTCATCCAGCAGACGCTTGGCTTCAATGATTTCAAAGTAGGCCGCTATCATGGGAAACAATATGCGTACGTTCCCATGGACCGCCGCCCTTAATATGGCCCGCAGCTGGGTTTTGAAAACTTCTGGTTTTTTCAGGCAGTAGCGGATGGCCCGCAGACCCAGTGCCGGGTTGGGCTCCCCCCAGTTGGCGGTATTGGCCATGGCCTTGTCGCCATTGAGGTCCAGGGTGCGGATGGTCACCGGTTTGGGAGCCAGAACCTCAACGACATCCTTGTATTTTTCAAAAAGTTCCTGTTCATCAGGAAATTGAGCGCGGTTGAGGTATTGAAACTCCGTGCGGTAAAGACCGATGCCGTCGCCGCCGTAATTGATGACCGCAAAAACTTCTTCCGGCAGTTCGATATTGCCCATCACTTCCAGGTGGATGCCGTCTTCGGTTTTGGCTTTCAAATGACTTTCGCGGGTGATCACCGCCTTATGACGTTCGTAGCGCTCCTTTTTTTCTTCGTAATCAATGAGTGCCTGATCGCCGGGGTGAATAATCACCTTGCCGGCCGAGCCGTCCACGATAATCAGATCGTCGTTTGCGATTTTGGCGGTTGCATTCCCGACACCGAGCACAGCCGGTATCTCCAGTGCCTGGGCGATAATGCCGGTGTGCGAGGCTTTGCCACCGCGGTCGGTGATAAAACCCATGATGCGCTCCAGGTTGATCTGGCTGGTGTCGGCCGGCGACAGATCGTGGGCCACCAGAATCACGCGTTTGTCGATGGCGGCAATATTTTCGCTTTCGGCGCCTACCAGGTTGCGCATGATGCAGTCCGATACATGCACGATATCTTCGGAGCGCTCTTTCAGGTAGGCGTCGGTCATGTCACGAAAGATCGACTTGAGGGCCGATACCACCTTTTTTAAGGCCCATTCGGCATTGATTCCTTCTTTTTCAATGGTATCAATGGTTTTGCCGTAAAACATTTTGTCTTTCAGCAGGGCGAGGTGAGTCTCAAGAATGTGGGTGTGTTGGAATTCTTCCGGACTGTGCTCAATGATGCCACGGATGTCATCCCGGGCTTTTTTGACCGCAGCTTTGAAGCGCTTAACCTCTGCTTGCAGTTTTCCCCTGGTGATGCTGTATTTTTCAATGACATCAACACCTTCCTTGTCCACCAGGTAGGCTTTTCCGATACAGATTCCGGGGGAGGCACTGATACCCCTCAGGATGATTTCGCCGGCAGTACGTTCGGCCATTTTTATTGTTCCCCGAAACCGCTGGCAATCAGCTGCACGATGGCATCCAAAACGTCGCTGTCCGCGGGATCTTCAATTATAATTTTAATTTCAGTGCCTTTTTCACAGGCCAGTGTCAAGATGTCAATAATGCTGGAGGCATCGGCACGTTGCGCCCCTTTTTCAATCCATACAGCGCCCCTCGAATTTTGTACCAGGCCAGCAACAAGGGCTGCTGAGCGGGCGTGCAACCCCAGCTCGTTTTGAATGGTTGCGAGGCAATATTTCCCCTGTTCGGATGAGGTCATGAACGGCCGCCATATAACGTGATTGTACTTAATAAGAGGTTAAAATATCTATCAAAACAAGTGTGTTGTCAATTCGAAAATGTTGACAGGACCTTGAAGGCCTGCTAAAGAGTCATTATAACCATTTGCAATTACTTACAATAGAATAATTTCACTAAACGTGTTTTTTATTAATTACTGCAGGGGAGGCATCCATGGCCGCAAAAATTATTATTTTTGGAAAAGACACCTGACCATACACCCGGGCAGCTCGTGAAGCTTTTGCCGCACAGGGGCGACAGGTGGACTATTTTAACGTGACCGCGGATGCCGGGCATATGAAAACCATGCTGAAACATTCAAACGGTGCCCGCAAGGTGCCGGTCATCATTGATGGTGCGAAAGTAACCATCGGTTTTGAAGGGGGCAGCTGAGGGGTTTGATTTTTTCGGCCGGCGGTCGGAAAAATGCAACGTCTGGGAAAGCCACCGGGGAAAATTTGCAGGGTGCTGGATTTAAAAACCGAAAAACCGACTGATGAGCAACTCGAGCAGCGCGCCGCCGCCCTTGAGAGAGAGGTTTATAAGCTCAAGCGGGCGGAAAGAAAGTTGCACCGGCAAAATGAGTATTTGACCGCTTTGCATGAAACCTCCCTGGGGCTGATTGACCGCCTGGACAAAGAGGAGTTGCTGGAGGCCGTGTTACATCGCGCGGCCATGCTGACCGGCACTGAGCACGGGTACATTTATCTGCTGGATTCCGGGCAGCAACAGATGCAGATGCGGGTGGGCATGGGATTTTTCAAAGGTCAGCTGGGCCGGCGGGTAAAAAAGGGCGAGGGGATGGGCGGTAAGGTATGGGAGACCGAAAAGGCCCTGCTGGTGCCCGATTATCGTTCCTGGCCCGGACGTCTGCAAGACCCGGTTTTGGACGATTTGCATTCGGTGGTGGGCATTCCACTCAAAGACCGCTTCCGGGTTCACGGTGTGATCGGGCTGGCCAGTGTGAAACCCGGCCGACGGCTCAAACAGGAGGATGTGGCCGTTCTGGGCCGTTTTGCCGAATTGGCGCTGGTGGCTCTGGACAAGGCCAGGCTGTACGCGGAAGCCCGCCGGGAGCTGGCGGAGCGCAAGCGTACTGAAGCCACCCTGCGCGAAAGTGAACAGCGCTATCGCTTGTTGCTGGAGTCTTCTCCAGATCCGGTGGTCGTGTACAACATCAAGGGGCAGGCAACCTATGTCAATCCGGCCTTTGAACAGACTTTCGGTTTTTCCAGCAGCGAGCTGCTGGGTAAAAATATCGACTTTGTACCGCCCAAAAACTGGCCCGAAACCAAGGTCGCCATTGAGCGGATGCTCCACGGCAAAAAGATCCATTTGTTCGAAACCCGACGCTTGACCAAAGACGGTCGGGTGCTGGATGTTCAGCTCAGCTCCACCCTGTATTATAACAGCCGGGGCGAGCCAGCCGGCAACATTGTAACCCTGCGCGATATCAGCGCTCAGAAACAAGCCGAAAGGCAACTGAAAAAATATCATGATCATCTCGAGGAACTGGTTGAAGCCCGCACCGCCGAGCTGGCCAGAATCAACACCCAACTTGAACAGGAAATTGAGGAGCGTAAAAAGGCCGAAGCGGCGTTGCGCAGACGCGAAGTTGATCTTCAGGCCCAGTCTCACCACCTGGAAGAGGTCAACACCGCCCTGAAGGTACTGGTAAAACAGCGCGAGGATGACAAAAAGGAACTCGGTGAAAATGTCCTGTCAAACGTCAATGAATTGATTGCACCCTATTTGGAGCGGTTGAAAAAAAGCCGCTTGAACACCACCCAGAAAACTCTGATCGATATCCTGGATTCGAATCTGAACAATATCATTTCGCCGTTTATCAGCAAACTATCGTTTAAATATTTTCATCTTACTCCCATGGAAATCAAGGTGGCCAACCTGGTAAAGGATGGCAGAACCAACAAGGAGATTGCCGAGTTGCTCTGCCTTTCCAAGAATACCATTTTATTCCATCGGCACAACATTCGCCGCAAACTCGACTTGAAAAATAAAAAAATAAACCTGCGTTCCTATTTGCTATCCCACGATAAATAGTAGGAATTCCCCACTATTTTACCACTGTTTTATCAACTTGACTTTGATTGCCAATGGGATATGGTTGGGGTCGGTGAAATCTTGCCAATCAATTTTTATTTGCTTGACTAAAGGGTTCACATGCTATAGATAGCCGTTTTAGGCTGAACGCGGTTCATTAAATATGTGATAACAGAATTCCTGCATCTGGCAACAACGGGTGTGATGAAGGGAGGCCGATAAGCATTGGTCGCATCAAGTGAAACGACCCAAGACGAAATCCTGCTGGAGCTCAACGACATTCATATGTCCTTTGGAAAAGTCAACGCCCTGGCCGGAATCAATCTAAAAGTCCGAAAAGGTGAAATCCATTCGATCATCGGGCCCAACGGGGCCGGCAAAACCGTGATGATGAACTGTATCAATGGATTGTATCGCCCGCAGCAGGGGGATATCATTTACAGGGGGAAAAAGATCAACGGGCTCAGGCCCTATGAACGGGCTTTCCTGGGAATTTCGAGAACTTTTCAGAAGGTGGAAGTGTTCGGCGGTATGACGGTGCTGGACAACATCCGCCTGGGCCGGCACGTTCATTTCAAATCCGGTATCGCCAGCGGGTCAATTTACATTGGTAAGACCGCCCGGGAGGAGGTTGAACATCGCCGGTTCATTGAAGAAGAGATCATCGATTTGCTGGAAATTGAGCATATCCGTAACAAACCCACGGGAATGCTCCCTTACGGTCTTCAGAAAAGAGTTGAGCTGGGACGGGCCCTGGCGCTGGAACCCGAGTTGTTGATCCTTGATGAACCCCTGGCCGGCCTCAATCTTGAAGAAGTCGAAGACATGGCCCGGTTCATTCTGGATGTCAACGAGGAACAGCGCTGGAAAGTGACCTGCCTGCTGGTTGAACATGACATGGGGGTGGTCATGGATCTGTCCCACCATGTTTTTGTGCTTAACTTCGGCAACATGATTATGGACGGGACCCCCGAGGAAGTGCAAAACAATCCCGAGGTAATCAAAGCGTATCTGGGTGAAGAGGATTTGTATGCAACACGAAAATAGACCGGCTCCTGATAAAATTGAAATTACACCGGAGCTGACGATTCCCAAGCTTTTTTATCAGCAGGCCACGCGGTACGGTGACAACAAGGTGGCCATGCGGGAAAAGGAATTCGGCATCTGGCGGCCGATCAGCTGGAAGGACTACCTGCAAAACGTCAAGTATATCACTCTGGGACTCATCAGCCTGGGATTGGAAGAAGGTGACAAGGTTTCCATGATCGGTGATAATCGGCCGGAGGGACTGTGGGCTGAAATGGCCGCCTTATGCGCTCGGGGCATCGGGGTCTGGCTGTTTCAGGATTGCCTGATCGATGAAGTGCGTTATATTATCGATCATTCCGATACCCGGTTTATATTCGGTGAAGGCCAGGAGGAAGTCGACAAGGCCATTTCTATTTTCGATGAATGCCCGAAACTGCAAAAGATCATCTGGGACGATCCCAAGGGCATGCGCAACTATCACCAGGACTATCTGATCAGTCTCAAAGAGGTTGAGCAGCTGGGCCGCGAGCTGGAGAAAGAAAAACCACACCTGTTTGAAGAGTTGGTCAACAAGGGCCATGGCGACGAGGTGGCGCTGCTGTTTTATACCTCCGGGACGACGGCCCTGCCCAAGGGGGCGCTGCTGTCTCACAACAACATGCTGACCATGGGCCAGCACCTGATGACGGTGGATCCCTGCCTGCCGACCGACGATTATGTCTCGTATCTGCCGTTTGCCTGGATCGGTGAGCAGATGATGTCCATTTCCTGCGGCTTGCAGATCGGCTATACCCTCAATTTTCCCGAGGGGCCGGAAACCGCCCAGGAGAATATCCGGGAGATCGGCCCCCACGTCATGTTCGCACCACCGCGGATGTACGAGCAGATGACCCGCACGGTGCAGGTCAAGTATCTGGATGCCAGCTGGATCAAGCGCAAGTTTTACGAGTTTTCCACTTGGATCGGGTACAAGGTGGCGGATCTTAAGTTCGCGAAAAAGCCTGTGCCCTGGTACTTGAAACTCCTGGAGTGGATTGCCCAGATCAGCGTGCAGAAAAAGCTCAAAGACCACCTGGGGCTGTCCCGGGTGCGCAATGCATACACCGGCGGGGCGGCCATGGGACCGGATCATTTCCGGTTTTTCCATGCCCTGGGGGTCAACTTGAAACAGATTTACGGTCAGACGGAGGTGGCCGGCATCTCGGTGGTACATCGCAGCGGGGATATCAAATTTGATACCGTCGGCAGTCCCATCCCCGGCACTGAAGTCAAGATTTCCGAAGACGGCGAAATTCTCACCCGCAGCTCCTCGGTTTTTCTGGGTTATTACAAAAACCCGGAGGCCACGGAAAAAACCCTGAAGGACGGCTGGCTGTATTCGGGCGACAGGGGGTTTATTGACGATGACGGTCACCTGGTGGTTTTCGACCGCACCAAGGATGTCTTTACGCTGCGTGACGGCAAGCCGTTTGCCCCCCAGTACCTGGAAACCCGCCTCAAATTCAGTCCTTACGTCAAAGATTCATGGGTGATCGGCGACAAGAAAGACTACATCACCGCCGTGCTGTGCATTGACTATGCGGTGGTGGGCAAGTGGGCCGATGAAAATAAGCTTAACTATACCAGTTACCAGGAGCTTTCCCAGATGCCGGAAGTTTACGATCTGGTGGAAAAACAAATCCGCCAGGCCAACAAGGACCTGCCCGATGTGGCCAAGGTGGTAAAATTTACCAATTTATACAAGGAACTGGATGCGGACGATGATGAGCTGACCCGCACGCGGAAACTGCGCCGTGCTTTTGTGGAAAAACGATACGAGGAAATCATCGAGGCCCTTTATTCCGAGCGGGACAGCGTTCATATCGACACCAAAATCAAGTACGAGGACGGTCGCCAGGTGCATATCAAGACCGACATGCAGATTCGCAAAGTCGTGGATTAACCATCTTCAAACAAAAAGGGGAAATGATCTGATGGAGCTGTTTTTTATGACCCTGACAACCGGCATCATGGTCGGTGGTATTTATGCGTTGGTGGCCCTGGGATGGGTGCTGATTTACAAGTGCTCCGGGGTGCTCAACCTGGC
>JAOZPY010000107.1 GCA_029932495.1 Desulfobacterales bacterium | reverse complement strand
CCACCACGTAAAGATAGCCTTCTTTATCCAGATAGCCCATATCTCCGAGGCACATGAACCGGCCTTTGCAGGACGCCTGCGTGGCACCGGGTCAAAGGGGGCAGCGGTGAAATAATAAGCGTGCCGCCTTGCCAGAAAGTGGGGCCGTAATTATATCCGAAGGCGGCCGAACTATAGGCCGGTAACACCATCAGGTCAATATCGTCCTCACTTGAAAATCACGTTTTTTCTATAAAGATCTATATTCAGAGCGGAGTTTTCTTTGCGGGTTGCCATTGGTCAGAACGGTACTTTATCGAGCATTCTGGACCAGATTTTTTTGATGGTGGTCACGGAGTGCGTGCCCGGGATGACGATCACATGTTCGGGGGGTAAAATGGCGGCCAGCAGCCCCTGGCCCATGGCGTAGCCGTCATTATCGCCGTAGCCGAGGTAAATGGGTGGCAGACGGTCCTGCTGCCGGTCGTATGTTTTCAGCCAGTCCCACAAAAGCCGCTGCCAGTCGCTGTCATCATAATCACCGGGGTCCCACCGGCGCACACCCCCGGCTTGGATGATTTCTTCTAAAATTTCGCGTTCGCCCAGAAAGGGCGCCAGCAGGACGATACCCGTGATGCCGCTGTCTGCGGGATAATTTCGCAGATACAAAAGGGAGCCGAGCCCGCCCATGGAAACCCCGGCCAGCCAGATTTTTGTGTAGCCGGCGGCACGCGCCGGTTCAATTACATCTTCTCTCAGGCGCTTGTCCAGGGTGCGGGCGTAGTAATAGGCAAGATGCGCATTGGGGGCCACCATGTCATAGGGCAGGCCCTTATCGCGCACCATGGCCACAAACCCTTCCTTTTCAAAGGTTTTGTGGTTGCCGTAAAGGGCCCGCATAAATACAATCAGATTGCGGTGCCCGTTTTTAGAAGTTGTTTTATAGGTAACTGTTTCCAAAGGTTTTTTAGCGAAATAGGAACAGCCGCCCACCAACAACCCCAGCAGGATGAGTGCCACAGCGGCCAGGGACACCCGGATTCGGTGGAAATGGCGGCACTGCCTTTCAGACTCGTGATCACGGCGGTTGGCTGGCTTTTCGGACAAGATTTTTTCCATTCGGACCGTCTCTCTATGGGCCTGTTTGCGGCAGTTGCAGATGTATGGTGTTTCTGCCATATCGATGCTAAGATAAGCATCAATTTTTCGTTATCCAGCATAAAAGCGGGATTGCAGGTGCAGCGCTCCCCGCCTCTGCGCACCGGGATGATCGTTGACTCTGATCTTTATTTGTGATCAAATTCTACCCGACCATTGAGCATAAAGTACCAAAGATAGCACATTTCTCAATTGGGTAAGCCCCTTTGGGATTTTGTGCGTTGACTGTTTGTAACGGCAGAAGAAGAAATCACCTTAACAGATGCAACCCCAGGCCCGTGTGAATACAGAAACCGGCAAAATACAGCCGCACGCTGACAGAGGCGATCGGCTTTTCTACGGGTATGTCTTGGCAGCGGCCTCTTTTTTGCTGCAGGCCATCGGATGGGGGGCATACAACAGCTTCGGTGTTTTTTTCAATCCGCTGATGAATGAATACGGCTGGTCCCGCGCGGGCCTTTCGGGAGCCTTTTCCATCAGTTTTTTTCTGTCCGGCATTGCCAGCATCCTGCTGGGACGGCTCAATGACCGGGTGGGGCCCCGGCTCATCATGACGATCGGCGGTGTTTGCCTGGGAGTCGGCTACCTGCTGATGTCCAGGCTGACGTCGCTGTGGCAGCTTTATTTGCTTTACTGCCTGCTGGTGGGATTCGGCATCAGCGGTGTCGATGTGGTGCTGCTGTCCACCATTGCCCGGTGGTTCGTGCGCTTGAGGGGACGTATAAGCGGTATTCTCAAGGTGGGAACCGGCGTGGGTATGCTGATCATGCCGCTGTTTACCAACTGGCTTATCACCGGATTTGGCTGGCGGATGGCATTTGTTGTCATGGGGGTGGTGGTGCTGGTTCTGTTTATCGGGCTGTCGCAGCTGCTGGTGCGCGATCCGGGCAGGCGCGGGCTGCGTCCAGACGGCGACGGCCGGGTGACTGCCGAGGTTGATCCGGCCGGCGAAACAGGATTTACTCTGGGGGAGGCGTTGGGCAGCCTGCAGCTGCGGCTGATCTGTATGGCGTATTTTCTCCTGCTGGTCTGCGTGTTTACGGTGCTGCTGCACATTGTGCCCCATGCAATCGATCTGGGTATCCCCCGCAGCGGGGCCACCCAGGTGCTGGCCACCATCGGGGGGCTGAGTATTGCCGGTCGGTTCATCATGGGCTTTGTCAGCGACCGCATCGGAAACAAGTGGACCCTGGCCATCTGCTATGGGTTTTTGTGTGCCAGCCTGGTCTGGCTGCTGTCGGCGGATCGGCTGTGGATGCTCTTCGTGTTTGCAATAATTTACGGATTTGCCCACGGGGGATTTTTTGCCGTTATGTCGCCCCTGGTTGCGGAGTTCTTCGGCACCGCCTCCCACGGTGCGATTTTCGGCATCATGATTTTCGTATCCAGCATTGGCGGTGCCATCGGCCCCTTGCTGGCCGGCTATGTTTTTGATCACACCGGCAGCTACCACATGGTGTTTTTGAGCCTGCCGCTGATCAGCATCGCGGGCCTGGGGGCCACCTTGATGCTGCGTGCTTCGCAGCGGTATTGAAAGCTGTGCTGTCAGATTCACTGATGTCCGTAGCAATTAAAATCTGACGCGTGCTAAACCAATGGCGGCTAGTTGATATCCCGGGTTTTGTGAAACTGCACCTCCGGCCATTCTTTCATGCAGTAATCAAGCTGGAATTCACTGGTGGTCAGATAAGACAGGTCGCCCTGGGAATCCCGGGCCAGGTTGGCCGTATTCATCTTTTCGAATTCAGCCAGTTTTTGGGAATCATCGCACGCGATCCAGCGGGCCACCGAAAAGTCCACCGGTTCATAGATCGCATCCACACCATATTCCGCTCTGAGCCGGGCCATGGTGACGTCAAACTGCAGCGTCCCCACCGCCCCCAGGATATAGTCATTTCCCGCAAGCGGTCTGAAAACCTGGACCGCACCCTCTTCGGCCAGCTGGGACAGTCCCTTTTGAAGGTGTTTGGTCTTAAACGCGTTTTTCAGGTGAACGCGTCTGAAATGTTCCGGGGCAAAGTTCGGTATACCGGTGAATTTCAACAGTTCCTTTTCGCTGAAGGTGTCACCGATTTTGATGGTGCCGTGGTTGTGGATGCCGATGATATCTCCGGCAAAGGCCTCCGTCACATTGTCCCGGCCCTGGGCCATGAAAATAGTTGCATTGGCCAGGGCGACTTCCTTTCCGATCCGGTGGTGAACCACTTTCATTCCCCGCCTGAATTTGCCGGAACAGATCCTGACAAAGGCGATCCGGTCGCGGTGGGCGGGGTTCATATTGGCCTGGATTTTAAAAGCAAAACCCGAAAAGGAGTCTTCGTAGGGTGAGACCTCACGGGAAACGGCGGCACGGGATCCCGGCGGCGGTGCCATTTCCACAAAGGCGTTCAGCAGCTCTTTAACGCCGAAATTATTGATGGCACTGCCGAAAAATACCGGCGTCTGGCTGCCTTTTAAAAAATGCTGCATCTCAAAGGGGTTTAGCGCACCCTGGATCAGTTCAATATCCCGCCGCAGTTCATCAGCCTGGCTGCCCAGCAGTTCATCCAGCAGTGGGTCCGCAAGATCATTGATCACGACTCCGTTTTGCCCGCGACTGTCGCTGCCGGGGCTGAACAGATGCAGCTGTTTATGAAAGAGGTTGTAAACCCCTTTAAAGCGCTTGCCCATGCCGATCGGCCAGGAAAGCGGTGTGCATTCGATCTGCAACTTGTCCTCGATTTCGTCCAGGATATCCAGCGGAGCCATCCCCTCGCGGTCAAGCTTGTTGATAAAGGTGATGATGGGGGTGTTGCGCATCCGGCAGACCTCCATGAGCTTTTCAGTCTGGGATTCGACCCCTTTGGCATTATCGATGACCATCAGGGTGCTGTCGACGGCGGTCAGCACCCGGTAGGTGTCTTCGGAAAAATCCTGGTGACCCGGTGTGTCGAGGAGATTGATCTCAAAATCCCGGTAATTGAATTTCATGACCGAGGTTGTCACCGAAATGCCTCTTTCTTTTTCGATCGACATCCAGTCACTGGTCGCATGGCGGGCGGCATGCTTGGCCTTGACCGCCCCGGCCTGCTGGATGGCACCGCCGAAAAGCAACAACTTTTCCGTCAGTGTGGTCTTACCGGCATCCGGATGGCTGATGATTGCAAAAGTCCGTCTGCGGCGGATTTGTTTTTTAGCATAACTGTCCATGATCGGATTCTTCATTGCCTCTTTCTAAAAAAAATCCCGGGCTGCCTTTTCAGGCCGCAGGGATCGGGTCCAAGCGTGACTCAACCAATATATATAATTATAATTTCGCCGGGGGCCTTTGTCAATTGTCGCTGGAATGGTGCGCCCGGTTCGGCAAAGAGCGGGGCGTTGCCCCGGGTGAAAAATCAGCTTTAGGCTTCACAGGACTCGGATGGTCGTTGACTCCGGGATCTATTTGTGATCAAATTCTACCCGATCATTGAAAAAACATTCCCCGTGGCCTACGGCTTTAAAGGCCGCAAACGCCTTTAGCAAAAGGATTTGGAAAATGCCGAAAATAACAATGGAACAGATTGAAGCGGCTTTGCAAAAAGAGGTCCAGGCGATCGATAAAAGTGTCAAACTCGTGGCAGTTCAGGCGGGCAAAAAAAAGGACTGCTACCGGGTCACCCTTTTAAAAGACGGCAAGTCGGGCAGCGCGGAGCTGAAAAAAGATGTCATCAAGCGCCACCTGGCCGGCGAAGGCCAGGGCCGGCAGCTGAGAAAGGCACTGGGCAAGGCCGTCAGCCATTTGAGCATCAAGTACGCAAGATAGCCGTTTTTCCTTGCAGATGCAGGGACATCCATGTCCGACTGTCCAGTGCGAAGTCGGGCATTGGATGTCATTTCTCCGGGATGCCGCCTTTGAGAGCTTGCAGGTATCAGCCGGAATCGGAAGTGCACTATTATGACCCCCTTGCATGCGAAAACCACGCTATCAAGAAAGACCGTCGGTCTGGTGCTCGGCAGCGGATCTTCACGCGGATGGGCCCATATCGGGGCCATTGAAGCCCTGGAAGAAGAAAAAATTCCCATTGACTACATTGCCGGCTGCAGTGTCGGTTCCTATGTCGGCGCCATCTATGCCAGTGGCGGGCTTAAGAGCCTCAAGCAGTTTGTTCTCAGGATGGACGGCAAAAAGATCTTTTCTTATTTTGACGTCGTGTTTCCCCGCTCCGGGGTGCTGAACGGGACCAAGCGGTTAAAGGAACTTTTTTCGATGCATACGGATGCGGCGGATTTTTCTGATCTGCAAATCCCGGTGGTGATGGTCGCCACCGATCTTGCCACCGGCAAAAAAGTCGTTTTGAAATCCGGCGGCATCCTTGAAGCGCTTCGGGCGACGATGTCCATCCCGGGGCTTTTTGCACCGGTAAAAGTCAAGAACCGCTGGCTGGTGGACGGTGGTCTCGTGGACCCGGTGCCGGTTGGCGCCGCCCGGGCCATGGAAGCCGATGTTGTGATCGCCGTCGATCTCAACAGCGGCATTGCCGCCCGCAAAAAACGCCGGGAAACGGCCCGGCCGGCAGTAAAAAAGACCGGCAATCCGCACGCCTATAAAAATGAGCTTTTTGGAAAACTGACCGCCTACTATGAAACTGCTGAAAGCAGCTTTACACATAAAATCAGCGAATTGCTCAAAAAAGAATCTTCGACACCGGACATCATTGAAACCGTGATGACCTCAATTAATATTATGCAGGAGCGGATTACGCGCATCAATCTGGCGGTGGAACCACCGGACGTCCTGATTCAGCCGCGGCTGGGGTTGCTCAAAATGATGGACTTCGATCAGGTGGAACACAGCATTGAAGAAGGTTATGCGGGCGTCAAAGATAAAATCGAGGACATCAAGGCATTGCTTGAACCCGTATGAAGTGATCCTGCTCAATCGCAGGCATATCGGAACGATCCGTCCAGATCGACGGGCAGCACCAGGGTTTTAAAACCTCTGGGGATGGAATCTGCACAAAGTGCGTTTCGCTGGGCCGGGTCGTCCACGTAGTCCTGGCGGTATTCGGCATTGAGCACGGGCTTGCCGTTGAGGATAAAAACATCCAGCAGATCGCACTCGTCATATTCATGGCACTGCTCATTGATCGCAAAATCAAAAAAGGGCTCCAGCGCGGCGGCCTGCTCAAGGTCGTTTTTTAACGCCACGGACAATCCCCGCATGTGAGCCTGGGCGGCGATAAACCGGTTGTAGTCGAGCTGATCGGCGGCGCTCAGTCCAAGACCGGTGTTGTTCGCATAGCCGTCGACGTTGTCGGGTTCTACGCCGTCACAGCCTTTTTGAACCGCCATGTCCAGCCGGGCCTGCATGATGTTGCGCACATTGCGGCTTCTTATGTCAAGCCACCTTTCATCTTCCCAACCCTGCAGTTTTTTGCCCAGGTCATTTTGCATGAACCGGTCGCTGTCGCTGCGGTAGCTTTCATAGGACCCGGCGCTGAAATAGCAGATCACCTTTTTGCCTTCGTTTTGCAGCGTCTCAATCAACGCTTTCGATGATTCGAAAAGATCGATGTCATAAAGCTCTGCCGGCACGCTGGTGTCGATGGCGCCCGTCAGCTGCCAGTTCCATGAGGTGTCAGCCGGCGGGCGGTACCACAGGTCGTCATAATCGAGCTGGTGATAGGTGATCGTCTCTTTCCACGGGCCGTCGGGAATGTCGGCGAAATCCACAAACTGCCAGTCGACCCTGTCGATGTCTGCTATCCCGAGGTAGTCGCGCACTGCCGGTGATACATCCAGCCCGGCATTCTGGTTTGTTTGGTTGGCTGGAGAAGCGTTGCCAAAAACATAGTCCTGGTCATCTTCGCCGAAAGGACCCGCATCCTCCCACTGGGCATAGGCGGTTTTCGAATTTTTGATGATTTTGATCCATCTGTTTTTGCACAGGGACTCATTTTCAAGCCAGGTGCTTTTTTCCGCAGCCCAGGGGATGATATCTATCGCATCGGCCTTGCGGCCATTGTCTGATATGTCGTTGTACGGAAGAGCGCAATAGAAGGGGTTCTGCAAGGGGTCAAATGCCGCCGGTTTGTACCCCCGCCGGGCGGAAGGGCTGTCGTAGCCCCCGTAGTGGCGGGTCCAGTTTTCATCCCAGGCGCTTTGCACATTGGAAATGTTGCCATTGTCCGGCCCTGCGGCTTCACCGGTCCAGAATATCGTCACCGTAATATTGCTGTGCAAAATATAATTGCTTTCCCCGGTGCCCGAAGCCCCCCCTTGCCCCGGTGTATGGTCGTCGCCGTTGCCCCCCCCGGAGGATGATCCCGGGTTGCAACCAAAAACTAAAAGCAAACAAATGGATGCAAGAATAATAATCTGCTTTTTCATAAACGCGCCTTTTATGTGCAGGGATCGCAACAGCTTTTTTTGTGTTTCACTCTGGTTTTTCAATTTTTTCGACATGCCGAAACTCCGTATCACCGGGGTCAGATAGGCCAGCAAGGCATAGCGATTAAGTAATTTTCTTGTCTTCTCTAAACACCTGCTTCACTGTCTTGTGTTTTCACGAAAACGCCGCCTTTCATGACCATTTTGATATTATCCAGGGAGGCAATGTCCTGCAGCGGATTGCCCTCCACCACGATGACATCGGCCAGCTTGCCCTTTGCAATTACGCCGATTTTATCCTGCAGGTCAATGATGCGGGCATTGATCGCGGTGGCCATTTGCAGTATTTCGAAATTGGAAAAGCCGGCGTTTGCATAGTGTTTCAACTCATCGGTAAAACGGCCGAAAAAGCCGGAAGCCGTGCCCC
>JAOZPY010000106.1 GCA_029932495.1 Desulfobacterales bacterium | reverse complement strand
ACCAGCGCCCGGGCGGCATCCAGCTGGGTGATGGCATCGGCCACCATGAACTGGACGGCCTGAAACCGGCGGATGGCCCGGCCGAAGGCGAAGCGTTTTTCGCTGTATTTGACCGCCACCTCTAGGGCAGCCCGCACCCCTAAAGCAGCGGCGGCGGATGTCAGACGCTCCGGGATCATCATCTGGTGAAACACCAGGGCGCCGCCGTGCAGCTCGCCAATGAGATTTTCCTTTGGTACTTTCACATCCCGAAATACCAGCCGACCGGTACCGCCGCCCCGGGTGCCCAGCAGGCCATACTGGTATTCGGATTCCACCCCCGGGCCGCGCTCGATCATCAGAGCGCTGATCCGTTGGTATTTATGGGAATTTTCGTCAAAATTGGTGCGGCAATAAACCAGAAAAATGTCCGCTTCGGTGGCGCCCACCACGAATCGTTTCTGTCCGTTGACCAGGAAATGATCTCCCTTGTCCACCGCCCGGGTGGTGGCACCAAAAAAATCCGAGCCTCCCCGGGGCTCGGTCAGGGCTTCGGCGCTGATCATTTTGCCCTGCAGGATGGGTTTTAAAAAGCGCTCTTTTTGTTCCGGGGTGCCGAATACATGCAGGGCTTCCCCCACGATGGACGGCATCACGTAGGCGCAGCCCAGGGTGTTGCCCAGAACACCGATTTCCTCTTCGGCGATGACCTCGGATGTCCACGGCAGGCCGCGGCCGCCCCATTGGGGGTCAAAGCGCAGGCCCAGAAGGTTGTGGGCCGCCAGGTTTTCCACATATTCCCGGGGGTACAGGATCTCATCGCGATCCAGGGCCCGGATAAAGTCGTGGGAAACTTCATCGCGTACAAATTTTCGGACTTCCTGCTGAATTTTTTTTTCCTCGTCATTCATTAATGTCTGGTAAAACATGGCACTTCTCCCTGTGCTGATGGTTATTCAATCAGGGCGCTATAATTTCCCCTTGTGTTTTAATAGATCCAACCTTATGTTGAGTCAATTGGTTTCCATCCATAAATGGTCTTTTTCCTTCCGCCTGCGGCAGACCCAGCGAAACAAACCCTCATTTATGCATTGGAAACCGGGTAGCGTCATCCCCTGTTGGTGGATGGACACCCGTCAATGATTCCCGGCACCGGTGCCGGGCAAGGATTTTTTTATGAGCAAATTTGAAAAACGATTGTGTGTGCTGGCCCTTGTTTTCGTGGCCGTCTATCTGGGAGCGGTGGTGGTCACCCTTCATTCGAGGATGGACGGACAAACACAGACCGCCCAACGCATTGAATCCGAGCAGGTGAGGCCCGCGGAAGGTCGCCTGCTGCTCGTGGAGCTTTTTCTCCCCATGGCAATTTTGCTGACGCTTACGGTTTCCTATATCGTGGTTCGAAAGACACGGGCCAAAAAGGCGCTATTGCTGGATGAACCGGATGAGACCCCCCGCCAGGAGTAAATTCCTTTGGACCCGCAGGCCATCGCCAGTCTGTTTGACCGTATATTCTATTGGGAATTTTCGGAAGGGTGAAATTGTCGCAGGTAATTTTCCCATTCCATGGGCAGCAGCTGTTTTTTGGCGTTATTGCACTGTTTGCAGCAGGCCACAACGTTTCCCCTGGTGGTTTTGCCCCCGCGGGAGATGGGTACGATGTGATCCATGGTCAGCTGGTCCGGCGGTGTCGGGCGGCCGCAGTAATAGCAAACCCCTTTTGCCAGGCGGCGTTTCCACCACTGGGATTGGCGCAGTTCACGGGCTTTGTGGCGCTCCCGTTTCTGATCTGCTTCACTCAGGTCGTAGGCGAAGGGTTGTGGGTTCTGTTTGCGTTTCATGCTAAATCAAGGCCAGCCAGCCAGGCTTGGATTTCCTCCATCAGTATTCGATAGTAGGCTTCTGATCCCCCCAGTCCCCGGCGGCCGAAAAAATAGTTGATTTCCAGCAGCAGGGGATCGGAGTCCTTGTACTTTGATGAAAAAATGACGTCAAAGCCTGCCAGGTTAATACCGGTTTTGCGGCATAATTGCCGCACCCGAGCAACCGCTTTGTGCTGCTGCTCGGGCGCAGCTTCTGAATCAATCACCGCGCCTTTGCTCACACTGGCATAAAATCCGCCGGACGGCTGGATGCGCCAGTAGGAGCGTACCTGTTGACCGATGACCACCACCCGCAGGGTTTGGTTTCCGGATTCAATGTATTGCTGCAGCAAAAAACCCGTCTGGCCGGTTTTTTCAAACCGGGCGGCGTCAGTCAGCATATCGTTGAGTGCTTCCCTGGTTTCGACAAGAAAAACCGTATCCCCCTGTCCGCCCCAGTTGAATTTAAACACCAGCGGCAACGGCAGGGGCGGGCCTTTTGCGTTGTGCTGCCGGTGATAGGTGCCAACGTTTTTATACAGTTTGGAGGCTGGATGGGCCGTGGCGGTTTGGCGAAACAGGCGAATCTGCCCCAGTTTTCCCGGGTAGGCAAACCGGGCGTCATAATTGGGAAACACATTCGGGCAGTGGTTGCGGGCCATTTCATACAGGCGGCGCGGGCATCCCTGGGGCACAATGACAGCCGCTGCTTTTTTGGTCGCCGCCAGATCATCAGGTCCCGGCTTGCGGCCGGCACAAAGAATGTTTTGATCCCCTGTAAACAGGGGATGAAAGGACAGGATCATGTTGGCTGTGAAATACCGGCTTGGTGAAACGGACCGCAAATACTCCGGCAACCAATGGTTGCCGGGTGGTTTTCATGTTCGGCCGGATCTGAATTAAGGGCTGTCCGGACGTTCCAGTTCTTTCCAGTAGGTCATTCCGAGCCTGACGGCCTTTTCGTTGAGCTTGTAAACGGCACCGGTGGAAGAGCTCAGGTATTTAACCTCGATGAGCTTGTTTAACCGTAAAATGGCCGGCGGCTGAATGTTGCCCTGCATTTTGACACCCGAAGGAAAAACCCGGATCGGTTTGTTGGTTTTTTTGTCATAACCGATAATCACGCTATCATTGGTATCAAACAGGCGGTTGTCATCCAGATCAAAAATGGATCCGCCGAAACTGCCGCCGTTAAAGGCATTGATTTCCATCAAAAAGGATGCACCGCCGGCACTGCAGCGGTCCGGGTTCGGCGTGAAGGCGATCACAATCAGCCGTCCGTCGCGCAGCAGCACGTCGCTGATCACTCTTTCGCCGTCTTCGGGCAGGTCCCAGAACCAGCCGGCATGGTTGCCCACCTTATTAGACAGATCCTGCAGGTTAGGTTCGTCGTTGGGGCCGTTGGCATTCGGGTCGTTTTCGGTTTTCCAGGTCGGTTTATGGCCGCTCATAATCCGAACCAGGATATCCACCGGCTTGTTGTTTTCATTAACGAGTGTAACGGTACGGATGCTGCTGGTCTGTTCCAGCAGGCTGACCGTGGACGGCTGGTTGGAAAGTCCCAGTCCCGATCGATCGAAAACCCCCAGGTATTCGCTGTTATCGTCGTTGCTGTAGCGGCCCCATTCACCCGGATAAAATGCCCGGTCGCCGTAGTCCCAAATCCCGTAAACCGTTTGGGGGCGAAAATCTGTAAAGTCACTGTCCCCCAAGAATTTTCCGGTACCGAACAGCACCATCAGCCCGTGATATCGCGGATGCAGCATGACTTCGGGTTTGGTGGTAATGGGCTGGGTCGTGCCGCCGGGTCCCCGGGCGGTGAACAGGGGCTGCAGGCCGCTGCCATCGGAGTAGGCGACCGTCCATTGGTCAGAATTTTCAGCGGTCAGATCAAACTTCCACATGTTGCCCTGCAGATCACCGGCAAAGACAAAATCCACCCGACCGTCCAGGTTGACGTCCACCGGCGTTGGGCTGGACAGGCCGTTGGGGGCGGGGGTGTCCGGGTTGTCGGCGATGAGTTTTTGGATGACTTCTCCGCCGGCCGGGTTGATGATAAACAGGGCCGCCCGTTGTCCGGGGCTGTCATAGCCGTTGCCAAAGATCACGATCCATGGATGGTCTTCGTCATTGGAGGGGACCACCACAGGCTTGCTGAAAGAATAGCCCATATCGGCGACATGCGCCGGATCCGTGCCGGCTCCAGGAAATTCCCACAGCACTTTAGTGGCATCCATGGCCTGCGGTACGGTGATATCCAGCGCGAAATAGCCCTTGCCGCCCTTGCCCAGACCGCCCACCAGGATGGTTTCATTCCCGGCACCGCCCAGCAGGCCGTTGCCTTTTTTCACGGTGGGGGTGAGATCCACGAAGTATTTATGGGAATAGTCCGGATCGGTCAGCGCAACCAGGTTTTGATACACGAAACTGGGGACGTAGGCAAAAATTTCATCACCGGCAACTTTTTCATTGCTGTCGACATTGATTTCAAAAGCGTGCAGCATGCCGTCATTGGCGCCCACGTAAAGGACGTCATTGTCAAAAACCGGCGCGGCGTGCACGATATCCCCCAACAGCTTGAGACGTTTTCTGAACCCGGAGATGTCCCCTTTGCCCCTTACGTAGTTAATAATATTTTCATAGTCAGAGCCCAGTTTTGCCGGCCAGCCAATGGATGTTTCAGCCGGGTTAAAGTCAGCGCCGCTGCTGCCGTTAAAAGTCAGAATATGGCGGTTGCGCCAGAGCATGGCTCCCAGACTGTCGGCGGCCGACCACTGTGGATCGTCGACCAGGACGCTTCCCGTCAGGGTATCCACCCGGAAGGCCTTGACATCACCGCTCCAGTCATTGGTCTGGTAACTGGCCTGAAAGATAAGCAGCTGGTCAGAAATCTTTCCGTACAGCGCATCGCCGTTAATGGCAACCGAGGATGACGAGCCCAGCCGGCCCAGAATGCTTTTTACCAGTTTGGCCAGGGAATCGGAAAGCTGCTGCGGGCTTTGGGCCGTGAAAAAATCACCGCGTCCGTTTACGGTGGCATGGAACAGATCATCAATGGTGGCGTCTGAGCGGTCCGGAATATTGGTGGGCCATTGCGGATATTCGCCGGGGCTGCAGTTTGCGCTGTTGATGCATCGCAGATAGTCTGCACTGGTAGGGTCGCGGTTAAAATCATCCGGGTCCTGGGTGCCGGCCACCCCGAAGGCCACGCCGTAGGTCACCATGTGCTGGTGCGCTGCAGTGTCGAGGATGTTTTTCTGCAACCGGTTTTCGTCGTAAACCAGGTTCGGCAGTCCGGGCACTAGATCTGTTTCATAGTAATGCATCGCAATATCGGCCAGGGTGTCGGCTTTGTCGTCTCCATATAACCCGCCGTCCCAGGCGCTGCTTTTATCGCCGTCGGCATTGTCCGCACTTGCGTTATAGCCCACGTCACTGTAATAGCCATCGGTCACGATGATGGTAAAGGACTGCTGGCAGGCCGCCCCTTCGGCCAGGGCCCCGTAAGGTTGAAGGCCGTCAACGGCATCAATCACCTGACCTCCCAGTCTGCCGTCATTGGTCATGTAATACCGGCCCACGGTGTCCAGGCCTCTTTTCAGAGGTGTTCCGCCGTTCCAGCTGACGGCGGCGCGAAACAGTGCGTCCACCACCTTCCTGGAGTCGTCGTCCTGAAAACCGTCGGCGGTGTTGACTTTCACGTTTTTAAGCGGCAGGACAATTTTTTCATTGATGCCGTAGATGCCGACCCGCACGTTGCGCAGTGACAGGATCACCCGGGCCAGCGCGTTTTTAGCGACGAAATCCCGGCGGCGGTAATAGGTATACCAGTTGGCAAAGTTCTGGCGCTCGGCGCCATAGGAGCGGGACGCTGCCACCCCCGCCTTGACTGCCTGTTCCGCTGAAATTTCCGTTACCCCGGTTACGCGTTGTCCCAGACCGGTACCCGCAAGTGTTACGGAAAAATAGCGGATCCGGCCGGCTTGCCCGTCGAGCATCACCAGATACGGCTGGCTGTCGGCATCCGACCACACAAAATAATGAGCGTGAATCACGGTTACAGCGTCTTCATCCTCACCGGCCGTAAATGAGGTCCCATCCAGATTGATCTTGTGCTCTGGATAGAACACGGGATTGGACCGGGGGGTGTTGGGATCAGCATCCAGGTAACCGGGCCAGGGCTGATAGTCAACCGCTGGATCATAGTACAGGACATTGACGCGATGCCACTGGGACATCCAGTAGTGCCGGCCTTTTTCTTGTAGATACCAGCTGTCCACGTCGTAACGATAATCGCAGACGGTCTCCTCGGAGTTTTCGCATTCCGAATGCCACGGATCATCAAAAACGTAGGCGAAAATCCCGTCGCCCACATCGCCCGAAGCGCTTGAATCGTAATAATCGGCCGGCAGCGGATAGCGGCCTTCTTTTTCACCCTCGACAACAATTTCAAAGTTCATACTGCCGGAGTCATCGAGCAAAATCATGATATTGGCCGGGGCGGGTTTGATTTTGGCCATTAGCGGTTCATCGGCCAGGTCTATGGCCCCGGTGCTCCTGGCAGCCAATGGGGATCCCGTGAAAAGCAACATTGCTCCCAACAGGGCCGTGACCAGAATGGTCAGCACTCGGCAGCGCGGGATACCGGCGGTGAAAAAGTTGAGCTGTTTCAAGTGTACCATCTGGGCAACTCCTTAAAAAAAGCCCCATCAATAGGCTTTCGTATAGCCCACCTTGATGATTGTCATGCCCTTATCCACACAGCGTCCGTAAATGGAGAAGCTGTGTTTGGTGGGTTTGCTCATGTCCAGCGAACTGCCGGCAAGAACGCCCTGGTGAACGGCCAGAAAACCAGTGGTACCGGGGTCAACTGCGGATGTCTGGGCCTGTGCGCTTCCAGTCTGTCCTTCATCCTCCCAGTAAAAAAAGCTGAAAACCGTGGTGTCGTTAATATCCGACGGATCAAGCCCGAGCCAGGAAAAGTCAGCGGCATGGGGGCTGGTGCTGGTCTCCAGCCGATCGACGGCTTCAATGGCGGCACCCTCGGCGCGGTAAA
Source organism: Desulfobacterales bacterium (assembly GCA_029932495.1). Lineage (GTDB taxonomy): Bacteria > Desulfobacterota > Desulfobacteria > Desulfobacterales > JAFDCJ01 > JAFDCJ01. The sequence goes on along the minus strand of JAOZPY010000106.1, from coordinate 1,049 downwards.
AATTTTTCTGGTAGCGGTACTCGTTGCCGGCGATTTTGACTTCGGTACTGGCGGTCCGCAAAGCGGAAAAGCTGATGATGGTTACCAGCAACAACAGCATCAGGGTCATCAGCATCAACATGCTGCCCCGCTCATTGTTCAAAAGTCGTTGGGTTTTCATCATTGCCGAATCCTTGCTTACTGAAATCCAAGATTGCGGCCGATCACCCGGGTGGAATAGGTCCGGCGCAATTTTTTATCCCTGCCGGCGGGCTCCTCGACGGTCAGGGAAATGCCGACGGTGCGAATGGCGCTGGTGAGGGTCGTCGGCGCATCGGCGGCATCAAAATAGGTAAATGACAGATCCGAGACGTTGTCCAATATCGGATAGGCCGCGCCGTCGCGGGTCTGCCGCATCAGGGTGTTGTCCTGCAGCAGAAAGGTGATGTCCTCCGTGCTTGCAATGGTGCCGTCCGCATCGGAGTCATATGTCAACCGCAGTTGAGCAGGCTGGGCGGTTATGATTCCGGCCTCAGCCACCTGCATGGGGTTGAGCCCGGCGAGGCGGATGTTTTTGGCGATCATGTCGATGCCGAGCCGGGTCACCTGCTGAACGCCGGCTGCCACATTCTGGGTCGTGTAGGAGCGATTGATGGATGCGAACAGGCTGACCATGGCCAGCAAGAGGATGGAGCCGATGCCCAGCGCCATGACGATTTCCACCACGGTAAAGCCCGCCGCGCCAAGGGGGGCAAGACTCAGCCCTGAAATGGATCGCAAACGACCGGACGGTTTGCGCGTCATGATCCGTTCCCCCGGGTAATGGTTTTGATTACAACCTGTCGGTTCTTACCCCTCCGGTTCCAGCTCACTGCAACTTCCAGCTGCCGGGCCACCGCGGAACCCGTGGGGTTGGTTATTTTCCAGCTGCGCTTGAAAATGCCAACGCTGTCGCCGCCGTCCACCAGGGTGGCAGGATCCGCGGCCATTTTCAGCTGTTCGATTTTGTCCCGTGCCAGCATGGTCGCCTGGGTGACGATGTTGCCCGTGGTGTTGTTGCGCGTGGTGGT